>CACXZL010000001.1 GCA_902772085.1 uncultured Coriobacteriaceae bacterium
CGAACGAGTCGACAGAGGCTATGGAGTCGGGCGAGAACATGCGGTTGCCCTGGGACCAGTACACGTTCTCCTCGCAGAGCACGGCGCCCACCAGCCTGAGCAGCGAATCCCTGGAGGGGAAGCACTGCACGACGTCCGTGCGCCGCTTTATCTCCCTGTTGGCCCGCTCCTGGACGTTGTCGGTCCTTATCCTCTTCGCGTGGGCTGCGGGGAAGTCCAGGTAGCACAGCACCGAGGGCTCGGCCCCGTCCATGAGGTCCGCCGCCTTGGGGCACCCCAGGTCTCGCAGCATCGCCGACGCCTCGTGGAAGCACGCGCGCACGACGGTGGGGTCCGCCTGCGCGAACGTGGCCTTCAGGCACTCGCGCACCAGGCGCTGCTTGCCGAGGCGCCCCGCGTACGCGTCGGCGCAGTTGCGCATGAAGTGCGTGACGCAGCGCTGCCAGCTCGAGCCGAGGAAGACCTCGGACACGGCGCGGATTATGCCGGCGTGCGCGTCCGATATGACCAGCCTGACTCCGTCCAGGCCCCTCTCCCTCAGAGAGAGCAGGAACCTCCTCCAGTCCTCGTAGGACTCCACGTCCACCACGTCCAGGCCGAGGAACCTCTTGCGGCCGTCCTCGTCGCAGCCGATCGCGGTGACGACGGCGACGCTCTGGAACCTGCCGGCGACCCTGCAGCTCACGTAGGTGGCGTCTATCCACACGTACCTAATTATATGCCCGGACAGGTCCGACTCCCTGAGCTGGGCGACCTCCTCGTCGAGCGCGGCGCACAGGCGCGAGACCTGCGACTTCGACATGGAGCTTACGCCGAGCTCCTTGGCGACGCGCTCGACCTTGGCCGTGGATATCCCGTTCGCGTACATCTCCACCACGGCGGCGACCAGCGCGTTGTCCGCCCGCTGCCAGTGCCGGATTATCCCCTCCGGGTAGTAGGTCCCGTGCCTGAGCTTCGGTATCTCCAGCGTGACCTCGCCGACCGTCGTCTCGAGCGTCCTCTCCCGGTACCCGTTCCTGCTGTTCGTCCTCTCCTCGGACCTCTCGTTGTAGCCTGCGCCGCAGGCCTCGTCCGCCTGCGCGGACATGCACAGGTTCATCATCGCCTCCACGCACCTGGCGGCGAACTGCTGCATCCCGTCGCACTCGGCGAGCACGGCCAGCGCGAACCGCTGCACGTTGGGGTCGTTCTGTAGTAAAGTATCTAGTTGGGTCATCTTCCTACTCCTTTGATCGTATCGATTTCGCAACCGACGATTGTAGGACGGTGGCCCTCCCTTCACCTAATCAACGCACTGTCCCGGGATTCAGTACGTTTGTTCGCCCCTCCCCCATGGGGGAGGGGGAGGGTCTTACACCACTTTTCGGGACGCTACTACGTCATAAGGCAGCGTGTGCAAAAACGGACGCGCGATTGCCCGAATCGACGTCCACGTGTCCGGAAAAGCACACGCCATAAGACAACGTGTGCAAAAACGGACAAGAACGCCGCGATACGGCCAATCTTGTGTCCGACTTTGCACACGCACGAGCGCCCCGTGTGCACAAGCGGACAAGGGCGGCTCGCTACAGCTAATTTCGTGTCCGACTTTGCACACGCCATAAGGCAGCGTGTGCACAAACGGACTCGTAATCGCCCGAATCGGCCTTCTCGTGTCCGACTTTGCACACGCGCAAGCGTCCCGTGTGCAAAAACGGACACGTCCCGCCCCATTAGCCGCACGAACGTCCGCATGCGAGCCGCCGGCGAGGGAGCCGGGGGCGCGGGCGGCCCCGCAAGAGGGGCGCCAGGGTCAGCCTCTCGATCGTCGTCGACGCCCTCGACTACGAGGTGGTCGTCGTGCGCGTCGGGGGCGCGCCGCGAGCTGCTCGACTCCACCCACGACCTGCTGTGGGGGCAGGGCCTCTACATGTCAGTGCTTTTCGTCACCGTGCACGGCTCGGCACCAAGATGCAGTTCCTGGTGTCGACCGACCGACCGCTCGCTCTCGGCCGAGCAGATAATCGAGCCGTGTTCGGCTCGTTGACAAACAGGGGCCTCCTTTCGCGATACGAGGCAGGAGCTCGACTGCTTCGGCTGCCGCTTCTGGTCTGAGGCGATGCCCGCGCTCGACCTCTTTGCCATCTCGTCCGACCCCGACAGGCTCGATTCCGTCGGTGGCGCGGGGGCGCGCGCCGCGATCCTGTCCGCCGCCGACGCGATCGAACGCTTCGTGGTGGCGGCCTGCGTGTCACTCGGGCTTCCGCAGCTGACGGCGCTCGCCGAACCCGCTGACGGCGACGTGGAGTTCTCGAGCTTCAGCAGGACGCCCAAGGCCAAGGCGATGTCGGTGCGCACGATGCGCGAATGGCTGTGCGACCGCGTTTCCGCCTTCATCCGGGGCCGCGCTTTCGCCTATGGCGCGGTTTATCCGCGGAAGGCTCGCGCTCGAGGGCGGCTACCCCCCCAAGGGGCTGCGCGTGCGGTGACGAAGGCACAGGTGACACCCGTGTGATATCAATTCAGACATATTCCGGCACCACCCACAGGCGCGCCACGTGACGTGCGCTGGCGGAGCGTGCCGAATGACCTATCATGGGAAGTGCATACTTACCAGTTAACGTACACGGCATAAGCAAGCAGAAACCCTTAAAAATGGGATCTCACCCTTGGTCCGCTTGGATTGGAGGTGGAACCATTTGGTCCACTTTTGGTCCACCTCGCCAGTCGCGCCACAATAGAATTCGTAAAAGGGGAGCTAGGAGCATGTGGCCCGGCTAAGAGGAGCGACCAAATCGTTCGACCTAAGTCCGTGCACGACCTCAAACTCGAAGGGCTTGTCGTATGTGCCGTCACCGCTTTTGACTCTTATGCCAGCCGGCTCAGCGCTGTTTGTGTCTCCAATAGAAAGCGATATAGAGGCGTTGCCTAGAGTGTTGATGTTTGAAATCATGAATCTGTGCTGTTGAGGTTCTGGATAGTAAGCATCGTATGATATTTCTACCGACCTGAATAGATATTAAATGGAGTGGCCAATCGATCGTTGTGGCGTACATATACACCTTCGCCAGAATTGATCAAATCTCCAATTTGATACACTGCATCCACATGAATCACGTCATCCGCGTTCGCCGTGGTGGCCATTGACGCTACGCAGACCATCGCGACGCAGAGCGACAGAAGTACGCACAGCATCCTTTTCCCCGCCTGTTTCATCTTCTTTCACCCTTTCTTCAATCGCGCTTGTTGTACAACAATAACCAACGAGTTCGTCAGGGCATGATCACCCCGACGGCATTCGGCGGTCATCCATTCCTGATGCGTTATCCAGCTTCAAACGCCTCGCGGCTGCAGGTCGAAGAGAGAGGACGTAGCTACGCTTGCTTTGCTTTGAGAGCGCACATCCCTTCCCGCATCGTTGTCGATCCCCCCTTTCCGAAAAAACGACGGAGGACGCTGACCGTGACCATCGACACGACCTATTCGATTATCCATGCCTTATTTGATAATACTACCTTAGAGCATCGAATCGCTTGACAGGATTGTCGGTCGGCAACTATACGCGAATAGGCGCAGGCAGGCCTTCGCAATACGCTACGCTTCGAAGGGGTGGAATATCGGTACCATGTGGTCATAGGTGCAGAAGCCCTCGAAGCCCAGCGATGCGAGGTAGCGCTGGAAGTGGCGAAGGTATGCGCCGAGGTGCTCAGGCGCGTGGGAGTCCGAGCCGAGCGTGACGATGGTGCCGCCGAGGTCTCGGTAAAGTTCAAGGATCTCGCGCGCGGGCTGGCTGTCTTTGAGGCCATAGCGCACGCTCGATGTGTTGAGCTCAATGCCCTTGCCGGTCTTTATCACATGCTCAAGCGTTGCCGCCACAAGATCGCGGTTTGCGGGAAAGCCAAGGATGCCCATGGGGTCGTACCGCTTGATGAGATCGAGGTGCGCGAGCACACTCCAATGCTCGAAGGTGGTGGCCACGTCGTAGAGCTCCTGGTAGTAGGCACGGTTGTACTCTTCTTGGCTGCGACCCTTTTGGAACTCTCCCGTCCAGAACTCACGATCACCCACCTGATGGATGGAGAGCAGGACGAAGTCCAGCTGGTCGCCCCATGCGTTCCACAGGGCATCGAACTGCGGAATGGTGTGCGTCTGCACGCCGAACTCGAGACCACACCTTACGGTCATACGCCCTTCCCACTTCTCCCGAAGGTCCGCGATGCAGGGAAAGTAGGCGTCGTAGTCCACGTTCACCACGCGTTGGCCCATCATCACCTTGGCGTCGAGCGCGTCTTTCCAGTCAGGCTTGATGCCGTAGTCCACGTGGTCGGTGAAGCATATCTCGTCCAGGTTGTGCCTCCAGGCGTCTTCGCACACGTGCTCGGGCGGGTACCATGAGTCGTCCGAAAACATGCAGTGTACGTGATAGTCGGCAATCATGGCGACTCCTCTCGTTGTGATCAAACCGCCTTCCCTATCTTAGCAGGGATGGTCTGCTCCCGCCCTCTCGCTCACGCGCATGCCAGCAAGCGGCGACTCACGAAGTGAGCGAGCGAAGCGAGCGCGGAGCCGATTGCTGGCATGCGCGTGAGCGAGAGGGCACGAACGGCAACGTTGCCTGTGCGGCGGCAACTGACTTGATGCGGTGGTCGTGCAATTCTTTGGGGTGATTGCTATGATGTGCTTACGAGATGGTGTTGGTCACGTCCATGCTGGTAGACGATGATACAAAGGGACAGCCGAGAGACGACGGAAGTACGACGTGCATGAGTGGTTGGCGCGTTACGAAGGAGAAGCCATGAGGCATACACTACAAGAAAGGTGCGAGGCGCAGATTCGCAACGAGGCGATGTTGCGCAAGGGGCACAGGCTCGAGTTTGAATCAATCATGAAGCTAGCCGCGATGCTGTACGTGAATGCGGGACGTGAGGTTGACGTGGCACGCCTGAGGGAGTGCAAGCGGATTTTGAAGGACAAGGTGGGCATGTTCTCGAATTTCCGGGGCCACATGCAATACCTGGTGCAGGTGAAGATGGCGCTCTCTGACGATCCGGCCGCCTACCTCGACGGTGTGCTCGATATATATCAGCGTCTGAAGGCGGGCAGAGTGCTTCCGGGTGAGATGGTAGCTATGGCGGCGACTACCATCTATGAGAATTGTTCGGCCGACGTGCGTGATACGGTCGTCGACAAGACGCGTATGGCCTATGCAAAGATAAAGGAACAACACCGTTTCCTTACCGGCGAAGAAGACCTCGCGCTCATCGCCCTCATGGTCATGGCGGGCATCGATCCCGATCGGGCTGCCGTGAGAGCTGAGGAGATGTACGCCATCCTGAAGGGCCGCTATCTGCCGGGATCCGATACCCCGCAGACGGTTGCGATGGTGCTGTCGCTTTCCGAGAAGCCAGCCGAGCAGAAAGCTCAGGGGTTCTTTGGGCTCTATGACGCGTGCAAGGCCGCGGGACATGCCACCTCGAAAGACAAGGCGATGGCCATCTACGCGACCTATGCTGACTTGGAGGCCAATCTGTCCGAGGTCGTGGCGGAGATCGGCGAGGTCGACGACTGGCTGAAGCGACAGAAAGGTTACGGAGCGCTTGGCGTAGGCGCGAGCATTCGCCGCTTGTTTGCCGCAACGCTCGTGCTGGAGGATCGCGTCGAAGACAGCGCGGTGGCGGTGACCGGCACGACGAGCGTGGTGGCTCAGACAGTCGTGGAGGAGCTCTTGTTGCTCCTTATCAGCATTATCTTGACGTCTATCGTGATAAGCAACACCGTGAACACGAGCCACTAAGGAACTATTTCGAAACACTTCCCGAGGGCAAAACGTCTCAAGTCCATATAGCTATGGGAAAGGAAGAAAAATGATTGAGCTGACGCACGTTTCCAAGACCTATGCGGGAAAGGAGGCCAAGGCCGTCGACGACCTCACCTGGACCGTTGAGGACGGTAAGATCACCGGCTTCTTTGGTCCGAACGGTGCGGGAAAGTCCACCACGCTCAAGATGATCTGCGGCGTGAACTCCGTGGACGAGGGCACGATCAAGATCAACGGCCACGACATCGAGACCGACGGCATTGCCGCCAAGCGGCAGTTTGGCTACGTGTCCGACGACCCGGACCGGTTTCTTCGTCTCACTGGCATCGAGTACCTTACCTTCATGGCCGACGTCTATGGCACGCCGGCCGAGAAGCGCGCGCCGTTCATTGAGGAATACGGCAAGAGGTTTGAGATCTACGACGCTCTCTCCAGCCGCATCTCCGACTACTCTCACGGCATGCGCCAGAAGGTCCACGTGATGGGCGCGCTCATCCATGAGCCGAGCGTGTGGATCTTGGACGAGCCCATGCTAGGTCTCGATCCCAAAGGTGCCTACGAGCTCAAGGAGATGATGCGCGAGCACGCGGCGCGTGGCAACTCGGTGCTCTTCTCCACCCACGTGCTCGAGACGGCCGACAAGCTCTGCGACGCCGTGTGCATCATTGCGCATGGGCATAAGCTCTTTGACGGAACGCTTGAGGAGCTCAAAGCGGCGCATCCCGGTGCAAGTCTCGAGCAGATCTTCTTGGAGATGACCGCCGATGAATAGCATCCTGCTCCTTACGAAGCTGCAGCTTCAGGAATCGATAGGTGGTGCGCGCGCGGCCATCGAAAAGAGGACGGGTGCCAACGGTGCCATGGCCGGTACCGTGCTCATAGGTGTCTTGTTGCTCGGAGGCATTGGGTGGCTTGGCTACTCGGCGTATGGCCTGGTGGGGCAGATGGGCCTTGCCAAGGCTCTCTACAACGTGTTGTTTTTGGGTTGCGGCACACTGACGTTTATGTTTTCATTGCCGTCCATCCTGGGCACGTTCTTTGGTTCTTCCGATACGAACGACTTGCTGTCGCTGCCCGTCTCGCCCTTTGCCATCGTCTTTTCCAAGGCGTTGGGCGCTCTTGCCACCGCCTACCTGTGGACGTTTCTCTTCATAGCGGCTCCGCTTGCGGGCTGGGGTCTTGCGGGGACCATGGCGGGCGGCATCAGCTTCCGCTTCTGGGTCGTATATGTGCTTGCGATCTTGTTTACCCCCATGATGCCCGTGTCGTATGCCGGCACCATATCCATGATCATCGCCGCGCTCTTCAAGCGCGTGCGTCGTAAGGACGCCATCACGACCATCGCCACGGTGCTCACGCTCGTCATGTCCATTGGCGGTTACTTCGTCGTCAACCAAACGAACGGCGGATCCGGCGTGGCTCAGATGCTAGGCGACCTGGGAGAGTCGGTGGGCAGCGTGGTCATGGCGTTTCCCGCCTATGGCTTTGCCGTGTATGCGCTCATTCATCCCGATCCGCTTGGCTCGTGGTTGTTTGTGCTGCTGTCTCTGGCTGCGTTTGCCGTGTTTGTGGTGGTTGCGCGCGTGGTCTACCTGCGCATCGTGACCTCCCTCTCGTCGGGTGCGGGTGGCACCGAGGCGTATGCGGGTACCGAGCCGCAGCAGCAGACGCCCGTCTTCAAGGCCCTCTTGCAAACGGAGGCGCGCAAGGTCGTGCGCAATTCGTCCATCTTCCTGTACTATGTGGTGTACCCGCTCGTCATATGCCCGGTACTCTTTGGCTTCATGTTCATGACCGACTCTATGAAGGACATATTTGAGAAGCTCGGTGGCGTTGAGGACGTCACTACCAAGTTCGCCGGGTTTGTGCTTTGCGCCCTCATGTTTCTCACGGCCATCACCACTACGAGCAACAAGCTGGCGTCAACGGGATTCTCACGCGAAGGTTCCAACTGGATGCACATGAAGTATATCCCCGTGCCCATGGAGAAGCAAATCCTTGCAAAGACACTGCCGGGCTTTGTGGTGAACGTGCTCATTACGCTTGTGTTCTTTCTCGGCGGCGGGTTCGTGCTCGTGACCAGGATGGGGTTCGACGTGTTGGTGATCGTAAGCGGTTGCGTGCTTATGCTCGGCGCGTCTTGGCTCATGACGTGCGTGGGTGCGTGGTGCGAGAGCCGCAATCCCAAGGTGGACTGGGGCAACGATGGCGACGTGAACCCCAAGGCGCTCAAAAGCGTGGGTGGCGAGATGCGATCCTTGCTGGTGGGATTCGTGTATGCCACGCTGCCGCTTCTGGTGACTCCGCTTGTAAAACTCGACCCGCTGGTATTTATGCCGGTGCTAGCTGTGGTCGGAGTGGCTGTGGCCGTGGTATCGGGGCGCATGCTCCTCGCCGCAGCCGCTCGCAACTTAGAGGCATTCGAATAAAAACTATTGAGGAGGGAAAACTATGCCGTATCCAGAAAACTTCGCAGTGCGCCTGATTATCTGCATCCTTGGCATGATAGCCCTTTGGATGGCAGCTCATTACCTTGGCGTCGTGCTTATTCGTCACGAGGCGTTTACCGTAGGTCCTCTCGACTTTGCAATCCCCGTGGCTTTGGGCGTATTCCAAGCCTACACGTGGAAGCCCAAAGAGAAGAAATAGTGCGAAAAAAGGGCCTGTCAAAAGGGACTTGTCCCTTCTGGCCATTTCGGTCGCACGCGATTCGGTCTGTATTGTGCGGACATTCGACCGATGTATACTATATGGCATACGTAATACCCGAGTAAGGGAGGCTATATGTACAGGACAAAGGTAGGCTGGCGCAAGACCGTAACGTCGCTGCTGGTGGCTGCGGCAATGGTCGTGGGCACGGTGCCCGCAGCGCCCGCGTACGCCGAGGAGGACGTGCCCGTATGGGCGCGCGACACCGGCGAGCAAGTTGGTACGATATTTGAGGCTCAGGCGGACCTGCCCGCGTCATTTGACTTGAGGCAGAGCTTTCCGGGCAACGTGACCCCCGTGAAGTGCCAGAATCCGTTTTCGACCTGCTGGGCCTTTGGCGGCATCGCGGCGGCCGAGACAAGCATCGCTGCCGATTTCATGAAGCCCGTAAATCTTTCCGAGAAGCACCTTACGTGGTTTGCCCTGCATCCCGTTACCGATCTGGACGCGCCGTCGTCGCAGGCAGGTGAGGGCATGTACGTGTTTGACGAGGATCCGGAGACGAACCCAAACGCAGCCTACATTGCGACGAACCCCATTCTTGCCACGTCGCTCTTTTCCACAGGTGTGGGCCCGGTGCTCGAGGAGGATTTCCCGTATCGCGGAAAGACCGGAATGACCGTCTACGAATACGTCGTGTCGAACAAGGACGGGTGGTGTGCCGACACCAAGAAGAGCCTTCTGAAAGAATATCGAAATGAGAAGATCCTGCTTAAGGCAATCAAGGAAAATACGGAATTCACGACCATCGAGGACTACATCGATTCTATCTACCAGCAGACGCTCGATGGCCTCAAAGACGGCAGCGTGGTGAACTCCTATAGCGAAAAGGACGACTGGCGCATCGACCCCGTGGACGAGTACGGCGAGTCAAACAGAAACATCTTTGCCGGTTATACGATACGCGATGGCAACCTGCTGCCCTCTCCCACGACAAAGAACGAGCAAGGGGTCGTCTCTTTAAACGAAGCGGGCATGCAGGCGATGAAGCAGGAGCTCATGAGAGGGCGTGCCGTGTCTGTTAGCATTTGCGCAGACACGTCGTCTCCAAACCAAACAGGCGAGGGCAGGTATACAAATACAAACACGTGGGCAGCATACGTCTACGATGACAATCCCGCAAATCACCAGGTCGCCATCGTGGGTTGGGACGACGATTACGCTACGAGCAACTTCAATCAAGGCGTGGACGAGAAGGGCCATTCAAAGACGCCTCCGGCGGCTGGCGCTTGGATCGTAAAGAACAGCTGGGGCAGCAAGGACGGCGTCGAGATAAAGAAGAGCGAAGAGTTTGGGGACCAAGTACTCGGCAAAAACGATTGGGGAGTGGACGGGTCCGGCTACTTCTACGTCTCCTATTACGATACGTCACTGAATGACCCCGAGACGATGAGCTTTGGCATGGACCTGGCCGGTGAGGAGTTCTACACACATGCGTACGACTACCTTCCGGCGTATGACAAGTTCTTCATCCTTGAGGGAAAAGACACCAATGTATTGTCGTCTGCAAACGTTTTCACGGCCGCCTATGATGAAAAGATCACTTCGGTGTCAACGCGTACGGATGAGTTGAACTCGCAGGTGACCTTCGCGATATACCTTCTCAACGACGAGTCCAAGAACCCCACGGACGGCACGCTCGTGGAGAAGTTCACGCGGACATACGGCTATGCGGGTTTCCATCGTGCGGACCTGGAGATTCCAGTCAAGCTCAAGGAGGGCGAGCGGTTCTCCGTGGTTTCTTCCGTGACCTACGTGAACGGCGACGGGACCACCGTCTATGAGGCCGTGGCAAACAAGGCAATTGGCCAAGAGCGCGCCGAATTGCTCAGGGGCACATGGGGCGAGCGTAGCCAGTATGGCAAGGCCGTGGTGAACCCTGGGGAAAGCTACCTTTATGAGGGAGGCGTCTGGAAGGACTGGGCGGAAAGGAGCCAGACGGAGAGCTTCAAAAGAGATGCGGCCGGCTGCGTGGTGGACAACTTCTCCATCAAGGCCTATGCCGTGCCCTGGGACAGCGCTTCGTTCCCCGATGTAACCGACACCACCCCTCACGCCGACGAGATTCGTTGGCTCGCAAGCTCTGGCATCTCCACTGGTTATCCCGACGGCACGTTCCGCCCGATGTACGAGGTAAAGCGCCAAGACATGGCGGCCTTCCTCTTCCGCCTTGCAAAGCTTTGGGGCAGGGTTGACGACAGTTGGCAACCCGCCGAGGAGCAAAAGGCTGCCTTCTCCGACGTGAACGAAAACACCCCGCACTATCGTGAGATCATGTGGCTCGCGGCAAGCGGCATCTCCACCGGCTATCCCGACAAGACCTTCCGTCCGATGCTGTCCGTTGCCCGTCAGGACATGGCGGCCTTCCTCTTCCGCTTGGCGAAGCTCGATGGCAGGGGAGGTGCTGCGGATACGTGGCAGCCTACCGACGATCAGAAAGCAGCCTTCCCAGACGTAGCGGAAGACACGCCGCACTATCGCGAGGTCATGTGGCTTGCCGCAAACAAGGTCTCGTTGGGCTATCCAAACAAGACCTTCCGCCCCACGCTTTCCGTCGTGCGTCAGGATGCGGCCGCCTTCCTGTATCGCTTGAATGAGCTGAACTAGTTGCAACTATGGGGGTCACCCCATATCGTAAACCTTAGCTGGCGTGGCAGCCGTGGGGACACTCCTTGGCTGCCACGCCAGCTTTGCGCTACCGAAAAAATGCGAATCTGAACCCTCGAGCGTATGATTGAATGATAATATTGCCCAATGAGTTCATTATACATTATTAAAGCAAAATCTTGTAAAGGAGTAGCCATGAAAGAGTGTCCCCCGAGCAATGCAAACGAGCGGTCTGGTGGCCTTTCGAGGCGCTCCTTCCTGCAAGTTGCAGTTGGCTCCATAGTCACGCTTCCTGCGGTGGCGGGCGGCTTCTTGCTTCCGTTTGAACCACAAGAGGCTCTCGCGGCGGAGGGAAATACTACAAAAGTCATTATTGCCCAGTCCTATGAGGCGGGCCTTTGCGTCATCGATACCAAGGACGGCAAGCGCGTGCCGGTGCCAAACGCCAAGGTTACGTTTTACTCGCATTACAACAAAAAGACCTTCTCCGACAAGACGAACGCACAGGGCGTTGTGCTTCTCAACCTGAAGGATCTTGCCGAAAAGACGACGACTGATGGCGTGGACAGATACACCTGCTATGTCCAGGTGGACGTAGAGGCCGAGGGCTTTCGCAGCTTCCGCGTTCGCCGCCTCAAGGTGGAGGGAGCCAAGGGTTTCCAGATTCCCACGCGCAAGCTCGACGGAGAGACGACCTACCCTCTCGGCGTCGCGCTCGACGAGTGGGACATCCTCTACACAAAGAACGAGTTTTGCATTACCACGGCAAACGATGCCAAACACACCTTTGCCATCGACATGCACGTGGACGGCAACGCCTCCATCAATGCCAGCATTTGCGAAGGCGACCAGAGGAAGGTCATAGCAAGCACCACGCTTAGGCCCAAAGATGGGGTCGTCTCGGGGGAGATTGCCGACTTCTTTCTTTTGACGAACCACAAGAGCGCACTGAGCGTGGGAGCGAAGTTCTACCTGCGCTACAGCGCGGGCGGCAAGGACTACGAAGCGGAGCTACAGCTTAGCACGGTAGACGCTCCCACCGGCGTTTCTGCGCCGTCGAGCACAAACCTTACGCTTGCGCCGTTCAACGTTGGTGGCATGAAGCCGCAGCTAGAGGTACCCAAGTGGGTGCCTGTGATCGGCGGCACCACCGTAAACGTCTGGACGCCAGACCTTCCGGTGGAAGTGATGTTCAACCCCTTTGGGTATTTCAAGATTGCCTATCGCAGCGAGGAACTTGGCTACAAGAGCAAAGACGGAAAGCCCGACCCGAACGCATGGAAGTTCCATCCGCGCAAGACCTTCGAGGAGCAGGCGAAGGAGGCCTACGACAGCCGCGACAAGATGGTGAACCAAGTCGGTCAGGCGCGAAACAAAGACGGCGTGTTCAAAAAAGTGGCTATGTCCAAGGCGATAAGCGGCACGGCCATGCTTGCAGCCTACGCTGCCGGGCGCTGGGACCTCAAGTCTGCACTCTGGCGCGGCCAAGCCGGCATTGTGGGTACCCTCGCCTTCAACTTCTCCTATGCGCAGCAGTTCCTTGTGGGGCCGGTGCCCATGATCTTTGAGTTCAGCTTCCTTGCGAGTTTGTCCGTGGGCGTCGAGGTGGCGGTTTCCACGCCCGAGGTTTTCAGCGCAGACAAGTACTCGCTGGATTATGGTAGCACGGGCATTAGCCTTACCATTACCATCCAGCCGGCCGTTTCTCTTGGCGTGGGCGTAAAGGGTGTGCTCTCGGCCTCGATCAAAGGTGCGCTTGCATTTACGTTTTACCTGCACTGTGGCCCGCTTCCCTCAAACACCGGCAACAACAAGAGCATCACCAACCCACATGTGGTCGTGGGAGTTACCGTAACGCTTAGCGTCGTGGTGCAGGCCCTCATCTTTACCACGTCTTTCAACGTGCTGACGAGGGGCGACCCCAAGCTTTACGACAACTGGAAGCAGGGGGTCTCGGCTGCGTCGGAGGAGGATGAGATCTTTGCGCAGGCCGAAGACTGGGAAACCATCATAGGCGGTACGGCGGAAGATCCCTTCGAGATTATCTCCGACGAGAGCATCGCGGCAGTCAAAGAGTTCAACGTTGGCGATTGGCAGGAGTACAGCGCAGACGCCATGGCATCCCTTGCAGAAGGAGACGAGGACGATTGGGAAAGCTGGATTAGCTGGGGCGACGGCTCCGAAGAGCAAGACGACGTCGACAATTGGGTCTTCTTTGACGGCGACTACGAAGACAACTTTGAATACTTTGACGATGAGGACGAGAGCTATTTCGACGGCTTCATATACTCGAGCGCGGGGTTCGAGAGAGAAGAGGGCGGCGCTGTGCCTACGGCCAAGATGGTCGTGGAGACCAATGAGCGCAAAACAGACGATGGGCAGCCCTATACGGTAACCGCATTTCGCATTACAACGCAGGGCAATGAGGCGGAGCGGGAAGGGCAGAGCGCGGCGGTTGTTGCACATGCCTCCGAAGAGACGGCCGCTCGTGGCGCGGCGTCCGATGACGCAATAGCCGAAGCATCTGCGGAAACCTCAAAAGACGCGCTCTCCGCCTCTGCCGATGCGCCTGCAATACGTGCCGCCTCCGCTCCCCAAGACGAGTCCGTCCAGGAAGCCCCCGCCGAGAACGCGATGGTTTACGCACAGGCACAAAGCTGGAGCCGTCGAGCCGTTACCAGCACGTATTCGGCGTTCGAGGTTCCTCTTCCCGAATACCACACCGTAAAAAAACGTGCCGAGGGCAATGGCCTCAAGCCCAAGGCCGACGAAATACTCGTAAAGAACACCTTTGGCGATCCGCGCTTCAAGACACTCAAGCTTTTCGGCGACACCTACCTCTTCCGCATTGCCTCGGTAGACGTAAAGAACGGCGACAAAACCGTCAGTCGTACGCGCGTGGTTATACAAAAGCTTACGAGTGAGGGCAAGACCGACCGACAGTTCGTCCTCGATTACGCTGTCAAGTATTCCCTTGACTACTCTGGAAACGGCAAGACTCCAGATCGTATTGACTACTACGATTACGATTTTGATGTCACCGCAACGCCGTGGATACAATCCGCGAATCCAGAGGTCATAGATGTTCACTTCTTCATTATTTCGGGGCGCAGGGCAAACGGCAACGAGACAAAGATGGGAGAGGCTGCGTGCGACCAGGTCTTTACACACGCGTTGTGGCGGTTTACTAAAGGCGACAAAGAGCTGAAGCTTTTCTATGCGTACTCAAACCGCGTTAACGACAAGCGTTATACCTCTACGGCCAAGACGTGCGCATACCACAATTTCTCGTGTCCGCATATTGAGTTTGTGGAAGATACGTGGCTCGAAAAGGTACCGATCGAAGAGCGTGGCAACATTGCCAGGGGTTGTGTGATGACCTTCCTCGACCGTGGTTCGTCCACTCCCGAAGGTGTGCTCAAGAAAGACGATCCCAGCACAAGCGTGGGCTTGGGTCTTTTCTTTGTAAACACCGACATCTTACACCATACGTTCTATACGGTGGATACCAAAGATCTCGTGAGCACTACCGTTGATGACATGACCATATTTGAGATGATTTCGCTTCCGCCCGTTAAGGTGCCAAGCGTCGGTAAAGGACAGTCATCCAACCTGCATGTGATACTGATGCGCGGTCACGAGAAAGTTTATTATTACGTCCTGCATACCAGCATTGCGGGAGTCTATACGGGTGCTGTTAATCAAGATGATAGGTTTACGCCCGCCCTTAAGACCATTCGTCCGCTCAAGGTTGCCTACAAGAATACTGAAGGCAAGGACGTGGAACCAAAGCGTCTCGTGGCCTGGCCTGGGCACACGGAGCTGCTTGCCTCGGTGGACAGCAAGCTTATGAAGGCGACCATAAAAGACGCAACCGGTCAGAATCCCTACCTCACCTATGAGGAGTGCGGGCCGAGCTCGTTTTCCATTGCTGCCTTTGGCACCGATACCACGGGCAACTTCATCTACTGGCCTACCACGTCTGAGGGGACGCCTGGCTACGATTACAGCGAAGCCGCGCAAGACTCCGACAAGGCCAAGCCTTTGCCCGATGTCAAACGCTATCAAGTCATGTCGTGCAAGTGCCGCAACGACAAGTTCACCAACCCGTTCGTGTTTGCCGAGGTGGAGCACGACATGGATTCGCTCATCGTGGTTGGTACGTCGGCAAACGACGCCATGACCTTTGTAAGCAGCGAGCTTACCGATAGAAAGAACGGCAAGGCGGACCTGTGGTATACCTCCATGCCCAACGTGAAGTGTGCAAACGTGATAGGCGTGGAGTGTCTCTCGGGAGTAGGCTTTCCCGGGGAGGCCTGCGACTTCAACGTTACCGTGCGAAACGATGGCAACACGTTCCTCGCTGGGTTCACGGCCGTGCTGCGCGAGAAGGGAAGCAACGACGTGGCAGATCGTGTCAAGGTCGTGCCCTCGAAGGACAATCTGGTGGATTCCTGCTTTAACCCCAAGGACGACAAGGGCAACCTGCAAAACGTCGAGGAGGACTACGTGCTCGCACCGGGCGCAACGGCGGTCTACCACGTGCGTCTCACCATTCCCAAAGGCTGGGGAGGCGAGAAACGGGTCTCTATCACTGCTGAGGAGGCTGTGGTGGCACCCGTGAAGGCCAGTGGCGTCAAGGCTCTAGCCGATGACACGTATGACTTTGATGACAGCAACGCCATCGAGTACATCGTGGGCACGGATGAGGGCGACTACGGCGAAGAGGGCGAGCCGTTTAGCATCGTGAGCATTTGGTACGAGGACGACTTAGACAACAATGCGGATGGATACGACTACGAAATCGTGGACGTACCGATTGCCACGGTAGACGGCGAGTCGAGTTCCGGTGATGGCTCCAAAGGCAGTGGTAGTGACGGCTCCAAAGGCAATGGTTCTAGTTCCGGAGGCGGAAACAACGGATCTAGCGGCGTAACGGCGTCCACGACGCGCATGGCAACGCCAAGCACGGCCGACCTCGCATTGGGCTTCCTACCGCTCGCTGCCGCAGGCGCCGGGATTCTTGCCTACTCGCGACGTCGTCAGCGTCTGGAAGCTGAATCCGAAGACGAAGAATAATCAGCGTGAAGACCCGGCACCCTCACGGTGCGGCTTGAGGTAGCGCCTCATGAAGCGAAGTGCGCAAAACCCACACTGGGTTTTGCGCACTCATTCGTTGGCTTACGCTGTCTATAGTATCTTATTCCTAGGTTATCAAACGACAGGAGACGCAATGGGCGAGAAACTATTGACACTTTTGGCAGATGCAAGTTCGTCTTCGGTGGCTTCGGAAGCACCTGAGATTTCGTTCGAACAGTGGATTTCGCATTGGCCTTCCCATATCTACAACGTAGTCGTGGCCATTATTGTTGCGACGGTGTGCCAAGGTATCGCAAAATATCTTCTTCGGCGAAAATTTGGTGTCACCGTTATGTCCAAAGTGAGTTTCGTGTCTTATTCGATCTCAGCGCTCATTTGGGGCGCGGCAGTGGCATCTGTGGCGCATACGGTATTCAACGTTGACTTGTCTGCCATTATTGCTGCCTTGGGCGTGGGATCTGTCATCGTGTCGGTTGGCCTTCAAGACACGATAAAGAACGCCTTTGCCGGACTCTCCATTCTTTCAAGCGACGTATACGAGATCGGGGACAACGTGATCATAGGGTCCTATCGCGGCGAGGTAAAAGACATTACCTGGCGCGAGACCGTGCTGCTCGATCACGACAACAATCCCGTCATCATTCCCAACTGCATGATCAACACAAACATAGTCCTGCGGCGCGTGGGCGAGATGGCGCCTCGCTATGAGTTCACGGTCGAGGTGCGTCCGGGCCTCGACCTCGATAAGGTGGCAGCCGACATGGAGGCGACCGCAAAGGAAGCGCTCATCGAGATCGGGGCGCTCCATGAGGAGTACGACCCCGTCGTGCGCTTCCTCTCGTCGTCGGCCTTTGGCATAGAGGCATCCGTGCGCATCTTCATCAAGCACATCTCGATGCGAACGCCTGCCTTCAACGCCTGCATGCGGGCCTTCTCGCGCAAGGGCTATCTCTCGGATGTAAATACGGTGCCGGTGCTGACACCTTTGTGTACGGACGAGAGCTTGTTGCCATCTTCTCAGGCCTTGCAAAGCGAAAGTACGCGGCGATAACTGAGGAGCGCGAGTACGCTGGCGATGAGCGTGAAGCCGAGGGCGATGAGTCCATGATTCACGTGCTGGCCGAGGAAGATGACCAGCGCCGTAAGGCCCATGGTCACCAGCATGTTTGGCAGCAGGTAGATGGTCACCGCCGTGCCTTGCTTGATGACCTCGACTTCGTTCTCCCAATCGAGCCGTATGTGTTTGACACCACATACGCAGCCCCACGTCGTGGAAAAGGCGCAGAGCGCGACGCCGAGCACGAGGGAGAGTATGGTGTCGAGCACCGGTACCCGCAGAGACACACACATGCAGAGCACGGAGAAGGTCATGAACGGTACGGTGAGGTACAGGTTGAAGAGCATCTTGCCCTGGTATACCGACTTCATGCTGAGCGGGAGGCTCTGGATGATCCAGTAGTTCTTGCCCTCGAGCGACGGAGAGCAGGCGGTGGTGGCGACCATGCCGATGAAGAAGTACGCGATGAAGGGAATCGCCGGCTGGAGGATGGAGTGGTCGAACGGAGCTTCCCGTGTGACGATGTCGAGGATGCGGTCGAAGCCGATGACGAGCGTGACGACGCCCAGCAGCACGGCAAAGACCTCGCCCATGCCTGCGTTTGTCATATAAATGGTAGAGCTCGTAAAACGCTTGAACTCCTTGAAGGCGATGGCATTGACTACGCTGTGGCGCCTCTGCTCGGACATCTCGAAGTTCCTTGACGCCGCACGCGATTTGAGTGCGGAGTTGATTCGCTGGTACGAGTTGCCGAGAAGATGGAATACCGCCGCAAACAGAAGCCCGCTCACTGCCACCAGCAGCAGCGCGCTCAGCACGTTGCCCTTCGTGATTGCGTCGGCAAACCAGCCCGCTGGCGCGTAGATGTGCGCCGCTTGGTCGGTGGCCTCCGACGCCTTTGCGAGCGCCTCCTGTATCTTGTCGTCTCGAAACAACCCCTCGACGATGAAGCGAAACGAAAAGCTAAAGGCGATGAACACAAAGGTGAGCACGGTCTGGATGAGGTTGGTCTTCTTGAATCTGGAGCTCACCTTTGCGATGAGAAAGCCCAGAAAGGTTGCGGCAAGCATGGGAATGACGGGGAGGAAGAACGTTAGGAGAATCCACAGGGGATAGGCCCATATGCCCGGACCTGCAATGATTGCGTACCCCAACATCACGGCCATCGACACGCACAGGTACCAAGGAAGGCTCTTAAGATACATGTAGAGGTACTTGCTGGATGCGACCGTTCTCGCTTCGAAGGGAAGCGACATGAGCATGTCGTACTCTTTGAAGTTGAAGAGGTATCCATTTGTCTTAAACAGCGTGAATACGAAGCTGAGGGCGCTGATCGTGAGGGCGCATAATGCTGGCGCCACATCGATCGTGCCAGCGAAGCCAAGTCCGATGCAGGTGATGAGGCTGTAGGCCACGAGCATCGCATAAAGAACGGCGGTGCCAACGTAGCCGAGTACGATCTTTCGGCGCTTCTTCTTGTCGGTGGTATGCGCGTAGATGTTGCGCGGGCTCGTGGAGAGGAGCAAGGTCTTGAGCAGAAGGATGCTTTTGCTATCCATTGCTTGCCTCCAGGAACGTCTCCTCGAGAGAATGCCCTTCCGTGATTTCTTCCATGGTGCCTGAGTCTATGATTTTGCCGTGCTTGATGATGGCAACCTTGTTGCAGAGCTTCTCGGCCACATCGAGCACGTGCGTGGAAAAGAAGACGGCTGCGCCGCGTGCGCACATGTCGCGCATGATCTCCTTGAGTGTGAAGGTGGCCTTGGGATCGAGCCCCACGAAGGGCTCGTCGAGCACCAGGAGCTTGGGCTCATGGATGAGTGCCGAGATGATGGCCACCTTTTGCTTCATGCCGTGCGAGTACGATCCGATGAGGTCGCCGAGGGCGTCCGTGATCTCAAACGTGTCGGCATAGTGTCGGATGCGCTTCTCACGCTCTGCGGCGTCGATGCCAAAGACGTCGGCTATGAAGTTCAGGTATTGGATGCCCGTGAGGCTCTCGTAGAGGTCGGGGTTGTCGGGGATGTAGGCCGTGACCTGCTTGCATGCGATGGGCTCGTCCTTCACGGAGTGACCGTCGATGTAGATCTCCCCTTCGGTGAAGTCCAGCACGCCCACCACGGCGCGGATCGTTGTCGATTTGCCGGCGCCGTTGTGGCCTATGAAGCCGTAGATGTCTCCGCTAGTCACCGTAAGCGACACGTCGTCTGCGGCCTTTTTGTCGCCTCCATACGACTTCGAGAAATGCCTGATTTCGAGCATTGCGGGTGTGTCCATGTGGCTCGTCGCCTCTTTTCGGTGCGCCTGACAAATTCGGTTTCAGTATAGCCGCAGAAGCCAAAAGGGGCTGTGTCAAAAGCGCTAAACCCTTTCTGCGCTGAACCTCTTTTGCCATAAATAATGGTTTACCATTTGAGGCGCCTCTCATTGATTGAAAGGAGGTCGTGGTATGTGGGGCAGAGGACGAGATGACGGCATTGTGCTCGCCTATATCTTTCTTGAGGTGGGGCTTCTCTGCTTTGATCTGACGTGCAGGCCGTTTGAGCTCGGATGTATAGTCAACTGCGCGAGGTATCTCTCGGTTTTGGCGGGGGCGATCGTGGCGGGCTACTTCTTCTGCCGACGGAGGAGCGTTGGCCGCTGCGGGGATGAGGACTTCATTGCGATCGGTCTTGGCGTGACCGCCCTCGCCGACCTGTTTCTCACGCTCGTGGGCACGCCATCGTGCTACACGCCGGGCATCGCGCTTTTTTGCGTGGTACAGATGCTCTATCATCGCTACCTCGGGCCGGACGCGGTGGGGTTGGCGCTGCGCTTGGGCTTGTTTGCTGCGATGGCTGCCGTGCTGGCCATGCTGCGATTGGCTCAAGTGGAGACCGTGTTGGGCGCGCTAGACTTGGTCTTGTTGCTGGCAAACGTTGTACAGGCTTGGATGGCAAGCAGCAGTCGGCGAGATGGGTCGGTGCCCTTGCTCTTCAAGCTCGGCATCACGCTCTTTTTTTGTTGTGACGTATCCCTTGGAGTACAGTATCTCGGTCCTGTCGCGGTGCAGCCCGTTGCGGCGTCTATGGTATGGAACTTCTACGTGCCGTCCCAGGTGCTTATCACCTTGTCGTATGCGCAGCCATTGGGGGGCACCCCGATGGCTGTACGCCCGTAGGAAAGAGCCTCAGCGCAGGTAGGGGTTGCGGGAGGCTTTTGCCCCTTCGAAGAGGCGATCCATGCCTACGCTGCGCATGCGCGTGATGAGGTCCGCAAGTTCCGCCTCCGATACGGGAAAGCCCGAAAGTACCCAGGAGATAGTCATGTAGCTTGAAGCCATGGCATGATACTCCGTGGCGAAGCGCAGCTCCTCGGGCATGGGTTCGTCACCCCACAAGCTTTGATGCCATGCCAGGTCGAAGGCGCTGCTGTGCTCAAGCGCGTAGTCCGTGAGGTTGTTTTGTCCTCCCATTCGCAGGGCCTGGCGCGAGAACTCCCCATGTGTGCGCATGCGATGCAGAGACGCTTCCAGCGATTCGCGAAAGTTGAAACCGCTCAACCGGTCATCGGTGTCGAACTCGCCGATGATACGTCGCTCGTATACCTTCGCGATGAGGTCGTTCTTGTCGAGAAAATGGTTGTAGAAGGTCTGGCGACTCACACCTGAGCGCTCGAGGATAAGCTTTACCGTTATGCGCTCCAAAGGCACCCCGTCGTCCTCCACGATAGAGAGTAGCGCATCGATCACAATGGCTTCGACGTCTATGGGCATTTGGGCTCCTTTCATGTTTTTGTGCTAGCGCGTGGCATCGCGTACAAACTCAAATACAGACCCTATGTGTTCTGCCGCATCGGTGCGCATGCAGAGCCAAAACGTTGCGTGAGCCTCGGGATCGGTGATGGGAATGGCCTTGCGCGACACGTGCGAGCTGGTGTTTTCTGGCGCGTTGGTCGTGAAGGTAAGCAAATCGCTCGTACGCATCTGCTGGAGAAAGATGGTCCTGTCGGACTGAGTCACAAACCTTGCGCGTGGCAGCATGGCCCTGTGGATCTGATGCCAGTAGCCCAGCTGGCTGTATATGAGAAAGTCACGGCCGTCGAGGTCGGAAAAGGTCAACTCCGAGCGTCCATGCAGCTCATGACCCGTCGGCACGTTGGCAAAGAGGTCCTCGTGCATGAGCTTTGTCGAGCGTATCGTGGGCAGCGAAGATGGCTTTGCAGTCACGGCAAGATCGCACGTTCCGTTGAGCAGGCGCGACGACGCCTCGTCCTCGCTCACGATGTCCGGCTCGATGATCGCGGTGGGGTCGCATTCGAGCACAAGTGCGCTGAGACGCCACGTGGGTGCCGGCGCAACGCTCGCCACGCGCAGGGTACGTGATCGCTTGGCCAGCGCAGCAAAGTCATCGCGCATGCGCTGCTCTCGCATGAGAATCTCGCGGGCGTGCAAGAGGGCAAGCCGCCCCGCCTCGTTGAGCTGCATGCTGTTGCGCGTACGGTCGAAGAGAGGTTGGCCCAGGTCGTCTTCCAGCCTCCTCACAGAGCGCGAAAGAGCGGATTGCGAGATGTGCAATTCCTCCGCCGCCGACTGCAGCGTTCCTGCGCGTGCAATGACCACGAGCTGCCTCAGTTGTTCAAGCTCCATAAATACCTCGCTCTGCTTGCGCAAGACGCAATCTGGTTTGTACTATGGGCATTGTACATCTTTGCAAAACCCTGCCAGAATAGATACAGGCAAACGGTACCAACGAGGTACGAACGAAAGGAGCCATCATGGCAAAGACATGGATCATCACGGGCTGCAGCGAAGGCGGGATCGGCGAGGGCATCGCGCGCGCGGTGCTTGAGCACGGCGACAACGCAGTCGTCACCGCCCGCACCACGGCAAAAGTCGAGGGCATCGTGGCCGACTATCCCGAGACGGCGCTGGCCGTGGCACTCGACCTCACCGACCAAGTCTCCATCGATGCCGCGTTTGAGGCTGCCGTCGCGAAGTTTGGCCAGGTGGACGTGCTCGTAAACAATGCTGGTTACTGCTATCGCAGCTCTGTGGAGGAGGCCGATCCCGCGGGTGTCCAGGCGATGTTTGACGCGAACTTCTTTGGCATGGTCGCCATGATAAAGAAGGTGCTGCCCGGCATGCGTGAACGTCATGACGGCGCAATTGTGAACGTGAGCTCCATCGGTGCCGTCCGCACGGGTGCCGCTTCTGGCTACTACGCCGCCACGAAGGCCGCCGTTGAACTTATGACCGAGGGCCTGCGCGCCGAGGTTGCTCCTCTGGGCATCAAGGCCATGATCGTGGAGCCCGGCGCCTTCCGCACGCACTTCTATGACACGTCCCTCAAGGGGTCGGACAACACCGTAAGCGACTACGCCGATACCGCCCACAAGCGATCCGTGGCTCAGAACGTAAACACCCGCCAGCAGCCAGGCAATCCTCTCAAGGCTGGATATCCCATCATCAAGGCTGTCGAGGCAGACGACACTCCCATGCGCCTCTATCTCGGTTCCGATGCCCTGGCTGCAGTGCGCGGCGCGCTCAACGCCCGTCTGGAGGAGCTTGAGAAGTGGGCGGACGTAAGCGTTACCACCGACTTTGACGACTAGGCCTGCCTTGCCATATACATAAAGGGGCGTTCGCGACGCCTCGTCCAGCCTGCCCCGAAAGAAGTGCCAAATCCTTTCGGGGCGGGTTGGCAAAAGGTGCACCCTTTGGTCGGAGCATGACATAACGTGAATGCATGACTCGTTATTATTGGAAAGAATTTGTAATCGTTCTTCTTTGAACGTATGATAGCAGCGCAAATCGGGGCGTTAGAAAGGAAGCACTCTCATGGCAAAGACGATGGATCGCACAGAGTTCGAGAAGATGGATGCCTTTGGCATTGGCGATGACAATCCGGCTCAGGAGTTCTTTGTAGGCAAGACGTATCTCAAGGTCCTCACGGATGAGGGCTGCGCTTCGCCACTGTACAACGTGACGTTCACGCCTGGTTGCCGCAACAATTGGCATGTGCACCACGCGACGTCTGGTGGCGGACAAGTTCTCATCTGCACGGCCGGCGAAGGCTGGTACCAGGAGTGGGGAAAGCCGGCGGTGAGCTTGGTGCCAGGCACCGTGGTTACCATACCCGCAAACGTCAAGCATTGGCATGGTGCCAAGGCAGACAGTTGGTTCAGCCATGTGGCCGTGGAGGTTCCCGGCGAGGATGGCTGGAATGAATGGCTTGAGCCGGTGGACGCAGACGACTACAACGCGCTGGCGTAGCGGCATGGCCACGAGGGCGTTTGAGGACGAAGACGTGTCGGAGTAGTATGGCAGTCAGGTAAGCATAGGGGTCATCATCTGCCCGCTTGCCCAAATATCGGCACTTCAAGGTAGCTATGACGTGCTCATCGAGCTCGTGTGAATGAGGTATGCCCAAAAAGGGAGGTTGGCGGCTTCAAGCCAACCGAACCTTTCCGGAACTCATAACGGGCGCATTGGTGGGGAAGGTACGGCGTTAAGGTCGCGAGCAGGATGATGCTCGCGACCTTAATGTATTTTATGTGAATTTAGCGTATGATAACTTGACCGATCTTGTTGATTCTACTTTGAGGTCTATGGTGCTTACGCTGTCCTTTCAATCCGCGCAAGAGGTCATTCGTACGCTCAGGTGTAATGGCCTGAACCTAAATGAGATGCATTTTGTTCCGCTTGCACGCCCGAAGCCATGGACTGGCAAACAGTGGACTAGTAAAGAATTCGATGAGGGGCTGTGGCGATGGCGCCGCCCTTCATCGATTCAGCCGCTGCATGTGCTCGCTTCGGGCAACGTTGGCCGTGTTTGCAGCTCCCTCATACATGTACATTCATGTTGGAGAGAACTGCTGCCGCATTCCGTCATCTGGCTGGACGAGCATTCCTCCGTGGTATGTCCGGAACTGCTCTTTTTGCAAATGGCAGAACACTTGTCGATGCCGGAGCTGGTGATGCTTGGGTCGTTTCAGGTGCTAAATTTCGCATCCCTAGCCCCCTTCGCCAGTCGGCGAGCGGCGACTCGCGAAGCGATCGACCGAAGCGGGCACGGAGCCGCTGGCTGGTGCAGGGGCTAGGGTGCGAACCGTATCTTTCAAGCGGCTTTGCGGGGAGGCAACCCACCTCTTTTTTCGTCTTTCGAGCATGGCAGTAGTACCATGCAATATAGCTACGCTTCAATACTGAGCTGATTGGAGAAGTGTCATGAAGCCGGTTAATCTTCTCGTGCTTGCCCAAGGATTCCTGTCGGCGCCACAAGACCTTCTGGGTGCGTTTGAAGCGCAGCTTTCGGAGCGGGAAGAGCCGCTGGGTGTTGTAAAGCCGCATGAGGCAGACTCAGTGGCGCGACTGGTCCGTGCGCTGTGGGACTCGGGCGTGCGACGGGCATCGTGCTTTGAGGGCTTTGTGTTTTCCTTTCGAATTCCGCAGATTAGCAGCGAGTTCGACCTTCTGAAGATTGCCGATGGCTACGTGATAAATATAGAGCTCAAGAGCCAGGACGTGGGCATACGGCGCATAAGAGAGCAGCTTACGCGCAACAGGTACTATCTCTCACCGCTCGAGCGTGTCGTGTATACGTTTACGTTCGTATCAAGTACCGGACGGCTTTACGAGTTGAGCGAGGGCGGCGAGGCCCGTGAGGTGGGAATTGATTGCTTGGTGAACGTCCTGCAGAATGTGGGCGATGCATACGAGGGGCAGGTGGAAGATCTCTTTCGGGTTAGGAATTATCTGGTCTCTCCCCTCAATGATTCGCAGAAGTTTTTGGATGGACATTACTTCCTCACGAACCACCAGTCTCAAATAAAGGCGAGCTTTCTCAGGGCGTGCGCGGAGAGGGAACGCTGGACGTCCGAAAAACGCTGTGCGCCCGAAAAACGCCGCGCGCCCGCGGGCGGAGACGACACGCCGTTATATATAGTGTATGGCGATGCCGGTACAGGCAAGTCCCTTCTGCTCTACGACCTTGCGCGGTCGTGGCGCGGCACAGGACAGGTCTGTGTAGTTCACTGCGGCGTTTTGTGTGACGGCCATAAGGTTCTCAATGAGGGACAAGAGAGATTTCGCATAGTTTCGGCCAAGGGGCTGGAGCGGGTGGATCTTGAAGGGTTTGAGGCGCTGTTTGTGGACGAGGCGCAGCGTATGTGGCCAAGCCAGCTCAAGTACGTCGTAGACATGGCCGCCACCAATCATATGCCGCTCTATCTTTCGCTCGATCGACGCCAAGTCTTGTCACGACGCGAGGAGACCTTCGACGTTGAGAAGGCGGTGCATGATGCGCATCAGAGCGCGTCTATATGGGAACTGTCACACAGAATACGTACCAATCGTGAGCTGGCTGACTTCATCCGGGCGTTGTTTGGCCTGCGCGGAGCTGAGCGTTTCGTGCGTACGAGTCATGTGAAAGCCGCGAGCGCCACCGATGTGCGGATGGCTCGCGAACTCATCGAGGCCTTTCGCGCGGAAGGTTATCAGTTCATCTCTCTTGGCATGCAGGACGTAGCGGAGGCAGACGCGTTGGCGGACAAGCTGAGCATTCCAGAAAGTCCTGATCCGTATGCCGTCATAGGCCAAGAATTCGATCGGGTCGTGATGGCCATGGGCCCTCGATTCTCTTTGAGCGCCCAGCATTGCCGCCAACTGCTTTACCAGGGGTTGACGCGCGCCCGAAGCGAGGTCGCACTTGTGGTCTACGGTAACGAGCCTCTGCTCCGTAAGCTGCTCGGCAAGCTTTAGACTCCTACGCCTTTAAGGATCGTGCCCCCTCGTCATCGTCTGCCGAGGTGCTTCTCACGGGGAAGATTGGGGGGCTGCGTGACAGAGGGGGGCTGCCATAAGCTGACAGCCCCCCATCACAGTAAAGTCAAGCCCTTTGGGAGCTTTCCCCTGTCACGTCCCCGTTGTCTACTGGAGCGCTTGGACGGCGTCGAAGCCCTTCTGGAGGTCGGCGATGATGTCGTCGATGTGCTCGCAGCCGATGGAGAGACGGATGGTGTTTGGCCGGATGCCCTGGTCGAGCAGCTCGTCGGTGGTGAGTTGGGAATGCGTCGTGGTGGCCGGATGGATGGCCAGGCTCTTCACGTCCGCCACGTTCGCAAGCAGGCTGAAGATCTCGAGGGCATCAAGGAAAGCCCACGCCTCTGCTTGGCCGCCCTTGATGTCGAAGGTGAAGATGGAAGCGCCGCCGTTGGCAAAGTAGCGCTCGTAGAGCTCGTGGTCGCGATGCTCGGGCAAGCTGGGGTGGCTTACGCGCTCCACGAGAGGATGACTCGCGAGGAACCTCACGACGTCGGCGGTGTTTTGTGCGTGGCGATCCAGG
>CACXZL010000002.1 GCA_902772085.1 uncultured Coriobacteriaceae bacterium
TCGTCGGTGTAGCCGGGGGCGATGATGCCGTCGGACACCTCGGGCTTGAGGTAGGTGGCGGTGTCGGCATCGCACACGTCGGAGAGCGCTGCCCAGTCGCCGTAGCTGCTCATGCGATCGGCGCCGCGCGCGCGGATATAGGCGCAGGCGATGGGGGAGGGGTCGGGCAGGTTGTCGCCCACGAAGTAGATCTGTCGGTCGGTCTCCGACAAGGGCGTGCCCACGGCGGCGCCCGCAGGGCTTACGTGCTTGAAGCTCGCAGCTGCGGGCAGGCCGGTGGCCTCCTTGAGGTCGCGCACGAGCTGCCATGAGTTGACGGCGTCGAGGAAGTTGATGTAGCCGGGCTTGCCTT
The DNA here is from genome assembly GCA_902772085.1 of uncultured Coriobacteriaceae bacterium. Taxonomy (GTDB): domain Bacteria; phylum Actinomycetota; class Coriobacteriia; order Coriobacteriales; family Atopobiaceae; genus RUG440. Next base: position 353 of record CACXZL010000002.1, read on the forward strand.
GTAGCACCGTGATGGGCAGCTCGGAGCCGTCCTTCATGTAGATGCGCGAAGGTTTTTGATTTGGGTTCATGCCATACTTGAGTTCGAGTTCGTTCATGAGGGATCCTTTCCTGGCGGCTCGGCGGGAGGATGAGCGCGCCGCTCAAACATCTGCTGCGCAGCATCCCGCCGAGCCTCTCGTTACCGTCGTGTGCAAATCTAAAACCTATACCTCGCCGGAGCGGGGAGTAAGTCTGTCGCCCTTCGGGCGCTTATATTGGGCACTCCGTAGGAGCGCACGCACTTCTTCGCCAGTTCCGCAAAGTTGTTGTACCTTCTCGCGTCAAGAGCGTGGGCGGCTGGAAGGCGCGGGGATGGGTGGTTTCGCGCGCAGTTCCGCAGCGAAGCGAGGACTGTTTGAGCACGAAACCACCCATCCCCGCGCCTCGCACTCCTAGTCGCCCAGGTTCTTGTTGAAGATGGTGACCTTGCCGCCGCGGTTGCAATAGAGGCTGATCTTGTTGTCTTCGTTCAATGCGGACCAAAGCTCGTCAGGAGTGGGGAGGGTCACCTCGATGGGCTCGCCGACGAACGTGGGCAGGGGATCGCCGTCCGCCACATAGGTGGAGAGGAAGTAGCCTACTCCCTCGTCGGCGCCTTCGTAGCAGAAGAACTCGCGCAGGCAGCGCCCGTTCTCTTGGTGCTTGAGGATGGAGAGCTCGAAGGAGCCGTCGGTGTTCAAGATGGCCGAGATGCGCGGTGTGAAGTTTGGCGCGTCGGGCTCGAACTCGCGTGTCATGCAACCGCGGCGGAAGTCGCCGGCCTCCACGATGGTGTCGGTCTGATCGCCATTGGTTACCACAAGTGCGTCTCCCATGGTGCGGACGGGGTGATAGATGATGAGACTGGGGTCCTCCACGAGCTCGGGCTGGTGCGCCTCGGTGCGGATGCCATCATCGGTCTCCACAAAGATGCGATTGCGGCTGTTGAAGCTGCGGCCCATGATGAAGTAGTAGACGCAGCCCCTTCCCACGACGATGCCGCGTCCGGGATAGGCGTTTTGTTTGAGAAGCTCAACAAGGTCTTGCATAGTTCCTCCCTCTCTCGTGGTCGTTGGGTTCGTTCTGACGGCCAAAATGAAAAGGCAAGCCTTCCGCATGCGGGAACGGCTTGCCCAGACGGTCGGCGTATGTATATGCTGCTCCCCCGTGGTGCCCCACGATCTTGTCCGTCAGTCACAGCATGGGGGAACTGTAGCACATGTGTCGCCGTCGCAAATGTGACATACGGAAAAACCACGCGAGCCGAATGCACGAGGTCGCTCGTTCACACCGCCGCGCCAGCCAGCTGGCGGCTCCGCGCTCGCTTCGTTCGTGCACTTCGTGAGTCGCCACAAATTGGCTGGCGCGTCGGTGTGAACGAGTGGGGTAAAAATGGCATAAGTTACAGATCAATAACAAATGTAAATTATGCTGCTTGCTAAGACAGCTTGTCATCCATCGCTGTTCACATATAGTGTATGGTATGAAAGGAAAATGACTGCTATGGGAACTGACAATAATGGTTAAGATTATTGAATAATGACGCTTGGAGTCTTGAAGTTAAACGTCACTTGGATTTGGTGACGCAAAGACTCAGAATTACATAATTGGCAAGTTACGTACTATTGATGCGGGGGGGGGTATATATTCTATGAGTGCTATTGGTGACAACATTCGAGCATTGAGAACGCTCTATGGCAACGGCCGCGACCTCACCCAAAACGAGCTTGCTGAAATCATCGGCGTAACGCGTGAGACGGTCAACAAATGGGAAGCAGGTTCGATTGGCAACATACGCACGAGCAACATTGAGCGTCTGTGCGAGCACTTCGATCTCTCGATGGATGATTTGCGCTCTGAGATAAATGGATTGGCCGCTCAGCTGCGCGCGAAACGTGAGTCGGAAATACTCGAACGCATAACTGTTCAGATGTCAATGAGTCAGTTCACCGTCCCGCTCGTAAAGCTCAACGAGCTTCGCAATGTGCAAGAACTCGAATGTCCTTTACAGAAAGTTGAAGTTGCTCCCAGCCTCATAAACCACCACCATGCGCTCTACGCCTTCAAAATGAACGACGGATCGATGGGTAGAATCCTGCCCAAGGGGTGCCACGTGTTTGTGGACTTGGATGCCGAGCCCCAAGCACGGTCGCTCGTAGTCGTGAGCGTGCCTGAGAAATCCGAAGACCTGCTTGTGCGCCGTCTGTATTTTGGCGGGACGAAGGCGATGCTTGCTGCTGAGGGGAACGAGGAGTGGGAAGACATCGTGATCAATCGATCGAGCCTGAGTGTCATCGGTACGGTGGTCTGGGTGCAGGCACCCAGAGAATTTGAGTGAGGCTCACTTTTTTACAGAATCGCCAGGGCGCTGGCCTGTAGTCTGCTGGAATTCCGTTTGGCGAGGGGTTCTCTGCTGGAATCGCGTTTGGCGAGGCCCGGTCTGCTGGAATTCCGTTTGGCGAGGGGCCCTCTGCTGGAATTCCGTTTGGCGAGGGCGATTCTGCCGAAATCTCGTTTGGCGAGCCTCGCCAAACGCGAAACCAGCAGAACCTCCCTCAGCAAACGAGATTCCGGCAGGGGTCCCCTCGCCAAACGCAAAATCGCTAGAAGCCTGATGGCCGGCCCGTGAAAAGACGGAGCCACGGGACGTTTTCTGTGCCGCTGGCCCGCCATTTGGCGCATGTCGTGGGCATGCGCTAAACTAGAGCCATGATGTACCGCACGCAGCAGGCCAAGGAGCACAATCATGTCTGTTTACGCCCTCGATTTTGGAACCACGGACTCAGGTATTCCCACGCACCTCTATCGCCTCAAGAACTCCTCTGGTATGGAGGTGGACGTGACGGACGTCGGAGCCTCCCTCGTGGCGGTGCGCATTCCTACGAAAGACGGAGCGCTCGTGGACGTGACCCTGGGCTTTGACGAGGCGACGCGCTATGAGCACAACTACCGTTACCTTGGAGCCTTCATAGGTCGATGCGCAAATCGCATAGCCGGCGCATCGTTCCAACTCGATGGCCGCACCTACGAGCTCACGGCAAACGAAGGGTCAAACTACCTGCATGGCGGATGCGACATGTGGTACGGTCGTCTATGGGACGGTGCGGTCATAGGAAAGAAAGGCGATCGCCGTCGAGGCGCCCATGCCGACACCGCGATCTTTGGCTTGCTCTCGCCTGACGGCGATCAGGGCTTTCCCGGCGAGCTGGACGTTCGCGTGACCTACACGCTTACCGAGGGCAATGAGTTGCGCCTGGTATACGATGCCCAGCCCACGCTGAAGACCCTGGTAAACATCACGACCCATCCGTACTGGAACCTCAACGGCCATCTCAGCGGTTCCGTCTTGGACCATACGCTGCAGATAGCGGCAGAGCAATACACTCCCACCAACGATCAAAACGTACCCGACGGTCGCAAGGTGAACGTTGGTGGGACGCCTTTCGATTTCCGCACGCCCAAGGCCATAGGTCGCGATTTCAGCGAGCGCTTCAACAACTACGACCACAACTTCGTGGTAAACAAGGGCAACGGCATCCAGCGGGTTGCCACGCTGGTGGGAGATAAGACCGGCATAGAGATGGATATGCTCACCGACATGCCGGCAATCCAGCTGTATACCGCTCGTGATTTGCACCTGGAGAACGTCAAGGAGGGAGGCGTGTACGGAGGGTATGCCGGTGTGGCGCTCGAGGCGCAGTTCTCTCCCGATGCAATTCACCATCCGGACTTCCGCCAGCCGGTGTTTTCGCCAGAGCTTCCGTTCCACAGCTGCACTACGTATCGCTTCCGTTTCTGAGAACGCCGGATTGATTTCGGAAGAATGGCTTACAAGCAAAGGAGAAGTACCATGGCAATCCAGCTCGAAGAAGTTATCGAAATGCTCGAAGACATCCAAGAGGACGTGGACTATGCGACGTGCACTACGCTCATTGACGATCACGTGCTCGATTCCTTCGACATCCTGGCAATCGTGAGCGCGGCTGACGAGGAGTTTGACGTGACGATTCCCGCCAAAGACATCGTGCCAGAGAACTTCAACAGTGCCCAATCGCTGTGTGCACTGATAAACCGCCTCGCCGACGAGGACTAAACCGCCTCGCCGACAAGGGCGAGCGGTGCGTTTCGCAAGTGGCCGAGGCGCTTGGGACGCGCCGAACAATTACTCGTCGATTTGGCGGCCCCGCGCGGCGTATGCGCCGGCTTGGTGTTGCCATGGTAGGCGCTCGCTCGACGCTCGCCAAACCATTCGAGTAATCGTTCGGCGCGTCCTTAGCGCCTGATGCGTGCCATTACCTCGAGGGCAGCACGATCTATCTTGCCGTTCTTCGTAAGGGGCATCGCATCCAGCTGACGGGTGTTGTTTGGCACCATGTACTGGGGCAGCAGGTCACGCAGCTGTCTCTTGAGCTCTTTGCGATCGATGTCTCCGACGTAGCAGAGCACGAGCCGCTTGCGCTGGCTGTCGTACAGGCAGCAGGCTCGCTCCACGCCCTCCACGCCATGTGCCGTCGTCTCGATGTCTCCGAGCTCTATGCGCTGGCCGAGGTGCTTGATCTGATGGTCTTTGCGCGACACAAACACAAGGTCACCGTTGTCGTCGTATCGTGCCAGGTCGCCCGTACGATACATGGGCTCCATCCAGCGCGCGTTGAGTGGATTCTGCACGAACGCTTGGGTGGTGCGCTCGGGATTTTCCAGATATCCCAGCGCAAGGCAGGTGCCACACACGCAGACCTCGCCCACGGTGTCTGGGTTGTCTGGCGTCACGAGCGTGTCGTGCTCGCCGAGCAGCAAGACGCGCTCGTTTGCGAAGGGCTTGCCCATGGGAATGGCCTCATCGTCTTCAAAGACGTGGTCTATCACGTGGTACGTACAGTTGCAGGTGATCTCCGTGGGACCGTAGAGATTCACAAAGAGCGCTTCCGGCAGATGCTTTTGCCAAACGCGAAGCTGCTTGGGCGGCATGACCTCCCCGCTAAACAAGACCCTCCGCACGCTTGTGGGCACGCGATAGCCAAACCCACCCATGATGGAGACGAAGCAAAGTGCGCTCACCGCCCACGTGAGCGTCGTGGCTTCGGAATCGCAAAGGTAATCCATGAGTTGCGTGGGGTTGGAGAAATACTCGCGCGGTACGATGCGAAGCGTGGCGCCGGTGAGCAGGCACGAATAGATGTCCTTTACGGACACGTCGAAGTCGAAAGGCGCCTGGTTTGCCACGACGTCGCTTCCGTCGATGCCGAACTCGCCCACAAAGACAGGTGCGAAATCCAGCACCGAACGATGGCTCACCACCACGCCCTTTGGCGTGCCCGTACTGCCGCTGGTGAAGTTCACGTAGAGCGGGTCGCAATCAGTTGCCTGCGCTCGTATCGCAGCCAGCAATCCGTCGTCGACGGCGCGTTCCGCCAACTCGTCCAAAAGCACGACTCGTGCCGACGGGACGCCTGTCATCCTGGCGGCTTGTGGCCCGTTGCAAAAGAGCTCCCGAGCAAGGGTGGCGTTGAGTTTGTCGGTCACCACGATCGCCGGTTGCAACGCCTCGCAAATGCTGTGCACGCGACCTTCGGGCTGGCGGATGTCTATGACGGAATAAAACCCTCCGGCATAGACGGCTCCAAGCATGGCGGCCAGTGCCAGCGGGCTTTTTTCGAGGTAGAGCGCAACTGCCGTGCGTGGCCTCACGCCGCCCTCGGTGGCAAGCCACGTGCCCATGGCACGCGCCGCCCGTAGCAGTTCGTCGTAGGTGAGCGACGAATCCGGGTCGGCGACGGCCTGCTTCCTGGGATGTCGTTGCGTGGTCTCCTCAAGCATCTGCAAAACGTTGTACATGCCATCCTCCTCCAGGTGCGCAAAAGCGGCTAGCCTCTTGCATGCTCCTGCGTGCCTTACGTAAATGATACGGGGCCTTCTACGGAACGGTCCACATCCTGATGCCCGTTTGTGGCACGGGCGGTGATGCGTATGGTTGCGCCGTCATGTCCGTCGCGGGGCAGCGTGAACTCGGAAGCGCGTTCGAATGCTCGTACGACGCGCCACTGTCCTGAGTCGTCTTTGACCTCCAGCTGATATGCCACGGGAGTCTGCGTCCCAGTGCGCGCATGAGCTTCGATGCGCGCACCTTCTTGCGTGACCTCATACGTGTAGTCGAGCGAGTCGACAAAGTCGATGGACGCACGATATGCATCCCAGCCATCCTGGTCGTAGCCGTAAAAGAGCCCGCTTACGTCTTCGCCAGCCTCTATGCGCTTCACCAGCTGCGATACGGTCTTGCTCGTCTCGATGGCGCCTTTGTCCGTGAGGTGGACGTGATCCCAGAAGAAGTCTACGCTGGGGTTGAGCTCTTCGCGACGGAGCATGCTGAGGTCTAGGTAGGTGCCGTCCTGCGCCTCCACGATCTCCTTGAGGGCCTGCATGCGCTCGGTATAATGGTTCTCGTAGGCCTCGACGGCTGATGGGGTATACAGTGCGCCGAGGACGTACAGATGGACGCCCCGCTGCCTGCAATACGCGCACATGCTTTTGAAGGCGTCGAGCGAATACGACGAAACGGGCTTGTCGGCCTCGTAGTGTCCCACGACGTCCCCATGCTTGGCCTCGGCCTTGAGGCCGATGTGATAGCCACCGTACCCTTGGCCCTCATAGGTCCACTTGGGGCTATAGCGTGCACACCAGCGCTTGCCCGCCTCGAAGACGTCGCACTCCGCCCGGTTTCTGATGTTTTCCACGATGTTTGAAGGCGAGAGGGGCACGTGGTCGTAAGCCCAGGGAAAAAGGCCGGTAAGAGACTCGTGCCGCTCGAAGAAGTAGCGGTAGCCAAGGAGCCTCCCAATGTCGCTCAAGGCCTGCGCGGGCGACTCCCCCTGAATCTTCGCCTGAGTGAAAACGGTCGAGAGATTGATGTAGGGATCTTCGAGCAGCGTCTCGTATCCCACGCACATAAACACGCGTTTGATCTGGTGGTCGGAGCATGCCGTCTCCACCGTCGCAAGAACGTTGTCGACGATCTGCCCTGGGGTGCTCATATTGAACGAGTGCGAGCCCAAGTGTTCGTCGAGCACCTGTGGCTTGAGCCCATAGGCAGTGGTTGACGTGCCGACCAGTATGGTATCTACGCTCGGGGTCTGACGATACTCTCTCCACATGAGCTCGGTATGCTCACCGTATGGCTGCAGCGCAAAGCAGAGCAGCACGTCGACGACCGCCAGTACGGCAACAAACGCTAGCGCGGTGACGACGCGCCGTTTCCGCCGGCTCGTGCCATCGTGGCAAGGCGTCTTCGCGTCGCTGGAGGCATGGTCCTCAGCGCTCATCAACATCCTCCTCATACGTTATCGTGTCTTCGAGCCAGCGGTCTTGGTCTTGTTTGCCGTTTGTGGCGTGAGCACTTATGCGGATCCGCACGGAGTCCGCGTCGTCGCGCGTATACAGGAACTCGGGATCCTTCTCGTAGGCACGTACGATTGTCCATGTGTCACGTGATGGGTCGTAACGCTCGAACTGGTACTCTATGGGGGTCTTGCTGCCGGTCTGAGCGATCGTGGTGACGAGTATTCCCTCGTTGGTAACCGCGTGCTCGTAGTCTATGGAGTCCACGAATTCAACCGAGTCGAGATATGCCTGCCAGCCGGCGTCGCTGTAGTCGTAAAAGAGCTCATCGACGGGCTCGCCCGCCTCGATGCGCTGTATGAGCGTCGCGATGGTGCTTCCCACCTCGACGGCGCCTTCGTTGTTTACATGAAGCGGGTCGAAGAAGAACGAGAGGCCGGGATCCATCACGTCGCGGTGCAGCAGGTTGAGGTCGAAGTACGTCGCCCCCGCGTCGCGGGCAATCGTCTGGACCTGCGTCATGCCCTTTACGTAATCGTTGCCGTAAAAGCGCACGGCGGAAGGGGTGTACAGGGCACCCACCACGTAGAGCGGGATGCCGCGTCGCTGGCAAAACGCGCAAATCTGCTGCAGCGACCTCACGTTCGCCTCGCAAAACGGCACGTCCTTGTAGGCGCCGAACTGCTGGTCGTGGGTGTTTTGCGGCTCCATGGTCGCGCGCATGCCGCCAAAGCCCTGCGCGTCGTACTGCCAGTTGCCTGCCTCGAGCTTCGATGCCTCGTAGATGTTTCCGTTCAGGCGGTTCTGGACGTTTGCGCGGACGACCTCCGGCGTGTAGGTCACGTGGTTGTATATCCAGGGAAAGGCGCAGTACAGCGAGTCCTTCTTCCCAAAGAACTGCTCGTTGCACACCAGCCTGCCTACGTCGGCGACGGCCTCGAGGGGCGACTCGCCCAGGCACTTGGACTGCGTGAACGCCAGCGCCGAGTTGATGTAGGGCTCGCCGGCCATGGACTCGTATCCTATGCAGAGGACGGCACGGGCGAGGTCGTGGTCTGCGGCTGCGGTCTCCAGGGCTGCCAGGGTATTGTCGAGCGTCTGGCCAGGAGAGCCGAAGTTGTACGAAGAGGATCCGAGGACCTTGTCGAAGGCGCGGGGGTCTATGTCGTAGGCGGCGTAGGAGGACCCGAGAAAGACGGTGTCTACGTGCTTCGCCTGACGATAGTCGTGCCACACGAGCTCCGAATGAGCGCCATATGGCTCAAGCGCGAGGCAAAGGAGCGCGTCTATGAGAATGACTGCGGCTATGGCAACAAGGGCAGTGGCGAGGCGACGGCCGCGACGGCTTCGCCCCTCCTCCGCGCGAGGCACTGCCCTCGACTCGTCACGAGGGGGCGTCTCAATTGGCGAGGCAGGCGGCGTTCTAGAAGTTGGCATAGAGGAAGCCGCCTCCTCCGCCCGTGGTGTCATATGCTGCGCCAGCCGCCACGACGAGGATGATCGTCACGTAGACCGCCACGCGCACGGGCAGACGCCAGCCAAGGACCGCCGCGCGTACGTCGGTGCCGCGCTCGTAGAGGACGTCTACCGCAAAGATGATCGCCAAGGCCGCCCAGACGGGCACGGGGAAGCCAAGCTCGTCGGCGTAGGTGGCGTCGTATGCCACGAGCGAATCGCGCAACGGGCCATATCCTGTGCCGGTCACAATGTTTCGTATGGCAAAGAACGAGTCGGATGTGCGCGCAAAGCAGTCAAAGAACCGCCCGACGCACACGACCACGAAGGTCCGCGCGATGGCAAAGAGCCTGAAGCCGGCGGATTCCCGGCGCACGTGCGTGACCTCGGCGAGTTTGTTGAACAAAGGCGCGCAGAGGTCCGATGCGGCCACGATGACGCCGTTGTAGAGACCCCAGGCGATATAGTGCAGCTCGGCGCCGTGCCATAGGCCCACGAGCAGGAAGACGATGATGTTTGCCACGCAGGCTGGAAGCGTGCGGCCGGCGTGCTTGCCGAGATGCTTGCCGGCCCATTTGCCAAAGTTGCGGCTCGGCGAGGTCACGGCCAGCGGGTAAAACACGTAGTCGCGCATCCAGGCGCCGAGCGACATGTGCCAGCGACGCCAGAAGTCGGCAAGAGATACCGAGAAGTAGGGCTGACGGAAGTTCTGGTCCATCTCGATGCCAAAGAGCTCGGATACGCCCTCGACGATGTCTATGCCGCCCGAGAAGTCCGCATACATCTGAATCGAGTAGACCACCACGCCAAAGATTGCCAGAGAGCCGGGGATGTGTGGCCCGGCGGCCTGCACAAACACCGTGTCTACCACGTTTGAGAGCGCGTTTGCCACAGCGATCTTCTTGAGCATGCCAAAGCCGAGTCGAAGCAGGCCGCGCTCTATGTGGTCGCCGTCTGCATGGTGGACTTCGAAGAGCTGGGGGTCGAGGGTGGTGTGGCGGTTTATGGGACCTTGGATGATCTGCGGGAAGTAGGAGACGAAGAGCAGATGTCGCGCGAAGTTGCGCTGTGGTGGGTACTTCGCGTTGTACGAGTCGATGAGGTAGCCCAGAGACTGAAAGATGTAAAACGAGATGCCCAGGGGGAGCAGGATGCCCAGGCTGGTGGTGGACTCCGCGCGGCCAGCGTAGAAGAGCAGCACGTTCCAGTACTTGAAGTAGCCCAGGATGCCGACGCACGCGGCGAGTGCCAAAACGAGGACGACGCGTCGCTTGCGTGTAAACGCTCGTTTGACGGCCTTCTTTGCGTCGCGGCCCTTTGCCTGCTTGCGAGCGGTCTTGTCAGCTTGGTGCAGGCGGTCGAGCCCGAGGCCCGCCCCCCAGGTGACGAGGGCGACCGCAACGGCGTAGATGAGTGTGGATGCTCCGCCCATGAGGCAGTAGAACGCCAGGCTGCCCACGAGAAGCACGATCCATTGCGACTTGTGCGCAAGGCGGCCTACGACGTAGTACACCGCCAACAAACCGGCGAGGAAAAAGAAGAACTGAAGCGAGATGAGTTCCACGTGCGACCTTAAATCCGGATTGGGAACAAAGAAGTATTATCATACCACAAAATTGGGCCTCGCCAAACGCGATTCCAGCAAGAGACCCCTCGCCAAACGAAATACCAGCAGATTGCAGGCCCGGTGTCCTGGCAATTCCGTGAACAGTGGCCTCGCGAGAGAACGGCCGCTGCCGGGCGTGCCCCTTGCGTGCTGAGACGGACACTTCCGTGTTGGAAGCATCCTCCTCAGCACACAACAAGTGCGCGGCGTGTGCAAAAGCGGACAAGTGCCGCGCCGCTGCTGCCGTCTCTTGTTCGATTCTGCACACGGGGTGCCGAGTCGGACGGAGGAGCGGCCGCGCACGCCTCTCGCCATGGCCGCGCACGCCTCTCGCCCCATGGCCGCGCCCAACCCTTACCGCCTGATTCGCGCGTTTGCGGTCACGTGGAGGCTGAAGCCCTGCGCAAGCGTTAAGGTAAAGTATGTGCGTATACATCCCTGAGAAGGAGTAGCCTATGTCCGATTCCATCCGCAAGGTCAACGTTATCGGCCACCTCAATCCCGATACCGACAGCATCTGCGCCGCCATCTCCTATGCATACCTCAAGAACCAGATCGACCAGAGCACCGTCTACGAAGCACGCCGTGCCGGTGCGGTGAACCGCGAGACGGGATACGCCCTCGCGCACTTCGGCTTTGACGAGCCGCGCCTCATCACGAGCGTGCGGCCGCAACTCAAGGACCTCAGCCTCACCGAGCAGGCGGGCATCAACGCCGAGACGAGCCTCTTTGTGGCGTGGAGCCTCATGCGCGAGGAAGGCATGAGCACCTTGGCCATCACCGACGAGAAGCGTACGCTTCAGGGCGTCATCGCCGTGCAAGACATCGCAAACGCAAACATGGACATCCTCGACCGCAGCTCGCTCGGTGAGGCGTGCACTCCGTATGTGAACCTTCTCGACACGCTGCAGGGCACGATGGTCGTGGGCGATCCCAAGGGCTGCATCAGCTCGGGCCAGGTATGCGTGGGCACGAGCCCCAAAGCCATGGCCAACGTCGTGAAGACTGGTGACACGGTGCTCGTGACCAATCGCTTCAAGTCCCAAAGCTTCGCTCTCGAGCAGGGCGCCAGCTGCCTCATCGTGTGCTGCGAAGCCGACGTGACCGAGCCGATCAAGAAGCTCGCCATGGAACGCGGTGCCGTGATCATCACCACGCCGTATGATACCTACGCGGCCGCCCGCCTCATCTCCATGGCCTTGCCGGTGCGCGCAAAGATGCTCGACGCGGGGAAGGCGGAGACGTTCTCGCTCAACACGTCGGTGGAAGAGGCCCAGAAGGCCATGGCTCGCACGGGCCATCGCTTCTTCCCCGTATCGGACGAAGAGGGCCACTACTTCTCGCTCGTGGGCTCTGGCGATATGGTGAACCCAAAGAAGAAGAACGTCATCCTCGTAGACCACGCCGAGGTCTCGCAGATGGTAGACGGTATGGAGGAGGCCGAGATACTCGAGGTCGTCGACCACCACCGCGTGGGCACGCTCGAGACCCCTGGCCCCATCTTCTACCGCCTGCAGCCCGTGGGATGCACCTGCACCATCATCTACGAGATGTTCCAGGAGAACGGCATCGAGATTCCCGCAAACATCGCCGGCCTCATGATGAGCGCCATCCTTTCCGACACCCTCTGCTTCCGCTCGCCCACCTGCACCCCGCGTGACGTGTACGTGGGCAAGGAGCTTGCAAAGATCTGCGGCGAGGACCCCGACATCTACAGCGACGCCATGTTTGACGCCGGCGCCGACCTTGAGGGCCGCACGGCAGACGAGGTCTTCAACTCCGACTTCAAGATCTTCAGCCGCGGCAACGTGAGCTTCGGCGTAGGACAGGGCTCCTACATGACGGAAAACAGCCGCAAGGCTGGCGAGGAGCTGCTCGCCCCGTACTTCGAGACTGCCGCGAAGCTCAAGGACGTCCCGATGATTTTCTATATGTTTACCGATATCAAGAGCCAGACGACCGAGATGCTCTACTGGGGCAATGGCGCCGAGCGCCTGTGCGCCCGCGCGTTCAACGCCGAGGCAAAGGACGGCATGGCCGTGCTGCCCGGCGTGGTGAGCCGCAAGAAGCAGGTCATTCCCGCGATGATGAACACCCTTGCCAGGTTTGAGGTGGAAGAGTAAACAAGTACGGCCTTCACGAGAAAGGACGGCCCCTCTGCTGTGCAAAGGGGCCGTCCTTTTGCGTGAGGCTTGTTGCGCATGGGGCGTGTCGTCCGCCTTACGCCTGCTCCTCCTGATAGCGCTGCAACGTCGTCATGAGGGCGGGAATCACCTGTTTCTTGCGGCTTACGATGCCGGGCAGGATGGCCTTGCCGTTCTTGGGCGTCACGTTGAAGGCGCGTGCGAGAAGCCCCTCGGCGTTTGGCCCATAGCAAAGCATCTCGGTGGACTGGCTGCGGATGTCGGTAAACATATAGTAGATGATGGGGATTTCCTTGGTCCGTGATGCCGTCTCGAAGTAGGGCTCCAAGAGCTTTTCTGCGGCCCTGCGGCTGCTTTTGGTCATGTATGAACCCTGCCCGACGCCGAAGCTCGCATCGCCACGACTGAAGATCTTGAAGTCGGAGTTGAAGACCTCGTCTGCCGTGCGGCCTTCAAGGTTTGCGCCGGCGTCAAACATGGCGTCGCTGTACGACTCGGGATTCTCGCCGCAGATGTGTGCGAGCGCGTAGCCGGCCTCGATGTCTTCTGGCGTGCAGGTAGGCGAGCGGAAGCAGAGCGTGTCTGACAAGATCGCGCTCATCATGAGGCCGGCGATGTCTGTGGGAATCTCGATGCCATGCTCCTGGAACATTTCGTAGATGATGGTGCAGGTGCATCCCACGGGCTCGCAGCGATAGTAGATCGGCCCCGGCGTCTCTATGGTGCCCACGCGGTGATGGTCGATGATCTCCATGATCTCCGCCTCGGCTATGCCGTCTACGGTTTGCGAGAGCTCGGCGTGGTCTACGAGGATGACGTGCTTCTTGTCGACGTTCAGCATGTTTGGGGAACTCACGACACCGATGTATCGGCCGTCCTCGTTCAGCACGGGAAAGACGCGGTGCTGCGTCTTTGCCATGACGCGACGGGCTTCGTCGACGGCGGTGTTTATGGAAAACGCCTCGATTTTCTCTTCGGGCAGCATCTTTGCACGAACGGGAATGGACATGGTGATGAGCCTTGCGGCGGCAAACGTATCGAGCTTTGTGGAGATGATGGTGCAGCCTCGCTCTTCCGCGATGTTGCGAATGACGGTGGATACGCTCGCACCGCAACAAACGATGAGGCATCCTGCGCCCGACTCCAAGGCGAAGCGATGCGACTCGTAACGGTTTGTGACCAAGATCATGTCGCCGGGAGACACGTTTCCTTCCATCATCTCGGGCGTGGTGCCAATGGAGAGCTTGCCCATGCGTATGACGTCGTGTGGGTCACCAACGACGAGCTTGCCCTCAAGCGTGTCCAACACGTTTTGGTAGGGCGTGCGGGCGCGTGAGAGGGCGAAGTTGTCGAGTATGTCCATGTTTGCGTTCGCGATGTCACGTACGGCGATGAGCCCTTCCAAGTTGCCGTCCATGTCGGTCACGCAGAGGGTGCCCGTGGAGGTGTCGCGCATGAGGTTCCACGCGACTTGCAGGCTTGTCTCGAGCCCAATGCCCTGGAGCGGCGTGACGTCGATGTCTTTGATTTGCGGGGCCACGCTGGTGATGAGACGCGGCTCGTCGAAGCCGAAATGGCGCAGCGCAAAGGCGGTCTCGCGGTTTATCGTGCCTGCACGTCGAGCCTCGTAGCCCGTTTCGCTTGCGTCGATCTGATTCTTCAGGTAGGCATAGGAGATTGCAGCACAAATGCTATCGGTATCTGGGTTGAGATGACCGATAACGTTTACCTTGCGGACGGCATCGGGTGACATAAGATACTCCTCAGTGCGGTTGGCTGCTGGATAATCCATTCTATGTAATAGACTCAGAAGCAGGACGAACGTTCGGTGGGCAGTGTGATATGTTCGGCAGAAGGGCTGCCGTCCGCAAGAAAGGTTGCCGTTTACGCTCCTGGCCCCTGCGCATGCCAGCAAGCTGCTCCGCGCTCGCTTCGTGAGCCGCCGCTTGCTGGCATGCGCAGGGGCCAGGGGAGTGAACCAAGAAACGCTTCCAAGTCAGAAGAACTGTCAAGGGGACTTGGCTCCTCTTCACATTCCGATAGACTATGGGAAGTGATAGGGGGAGTGCCATGTCGGCGATTTGCACGCATGCCTCGAAAACGGCGCACGAGAGATAGGAGCCTACCATGCAAGCTGAACGACGTTCTTTCACCCCCGCATACGAGCGGGCGCAGGCAACAGTGGAGGGGCAGCACGCAGGCGTTCTCTGTCAGATGACGGCAGATGAGAAAACGCGGGCGGTGCGCTCGTGCTCCGAAACCAGCGAGCTCGCGCCCATGCTCAACATGTCGCTGGTGGCGGCTGCCCGCGGTCAAAGCATACACGCAAAGCCGGTCCGCTCCCTTGGGCAGCTGCTCAACAAAATCCCCGTGGCGGATCTGCGCGCGGCGCTGCAGGGCTTTGGCGCGCAGGGGATGCTGGCCTCCACGCTCAAGAAGAAGGACATGGTCGCGCTTCTCTCGAACGCCATCTCCAGCAAAGACATAGGGTACATGGACTTCATCTGCTCCATGGGCTCCAGCTTCCTCAAGGGCGTCAGGCGCATTGTGGAGGCCGGAGGCAGCGTCGACGTGCCGGCCGGCGAGGTGAGGTCTACCGACCAGCTCGTCATGCCGCGCTTTCCCATCGTGTTTCTCACGGACTGGAACGACGTGTTTACCAACGTGGTGCCAGAGGAGCTGTGCAAACTCCTGGCCAACGCGGACTGGGAAGAGGCTGAGCACAACGCCGCGCGCGTGGACGAGGCGATGGGCCACCTGGACCTGCAGGTGGACTTCTACGGGATAGTTCCGTTTGACGATGCGGTGGAGTCATATCGCAAGAAGGCTTCCGAGCCGCTGAGCTCGGCAATACTGCGCTCTGCCATTGCGCTTGGCGCCACGGGCACTCATACGCACTTCGAGCTCTACGAGGTGGATGGGACGTTGTGTCTAGTCCACGAAGAGCTTCTTTGGTTCTTGGACGAAGGCGACGCGTATGAGGATTACGCGCCGGCTGGGGAGGACGAGCTCAAGGATTTGTTGGAACTCCAAGGCGAGTATGCTGCCCGACCCATAACGGAGGAGATGCTCAGTGCGGGAAGCGTAGAGGAGTGGGGGGCGCGCTGCGACGTGGCTCAGGAATTCATGTCATTTCTTGATGCGCATCTGCCCGACGAGACCAACGAATGCCTCGCCGCGGATGTCGTGCTCTGCGATTTGGTCCCGTGGGGCCGGCAGGGAGAGGCGTTGATGGGCCTCATGCCAACGCTCCGCAAGTACGGATTCGTTTTGGGAGACGACCAACTGGACTACGTCGTCGGATTGTTTTCTGCGGTGATGGCCCGGGTGCCACAGTGGGAGCTGAATGGATGGTCGCGGCTTGAGGTGGTGTGTGGGCAGGCCATGAAGGCGAGGCGGGAGAACGACTTGCCGGACGTCATACCCTTTGGGCCGCGAGCGGGGGACGCGACATCTCGTGAGGGTGGCACGCAAAGCGGTGACGGGGAGGTGCTCGAGTTCCCACGGCGAGACGGGGGCTCTGTGGCCGATGACGACTCTGATGCCGACGAGCTTGTTGGCGATTCGCAGGGCTCTGGCGAGTTCGACTACGAGGCGTACGAGCTCCGCTGCAAGGAGCTGAAGGAGCAAAACGAGGGCTACCTCACCGAGTTCGAAGAATGGCTCACTGCGTCGGGCCTCAAGCCAAAGACCGTCCAAAGGCACATAGGCAACGTGGACTTCTTCATCAACCACTATCTTCACTACTCCGATGCCTACTCCATCCAAGAGGGCACTCAGCGGCTAGATGACTTCTTGGGATACTGGTTCATTCGCAAGGCCATGTGGTAGACGGCGGCCAGCCTCAAGAAGTTCTATAGCTGCATGGCGCAGAAGGGCCATGTGTCTCAGGAGGCGCTGGCAGAGGTCTTGGAGACCATAAAAGAGGGTCTGCCAGAGTGGAAAGAAGCCAGCCGCCGCTTTGACGACGGCGATCCGGACTGGTGGGAATAACCGCCAGGAGCCACCATAGAATGCTCGCCCGTGCCGCCGCGCGCGACGGCACGATCGTGCAAACAAACGCACTGACTCCAAACAAAAAAGCCCGGAGGCAGCTCAAGGCCTCCGGGCACAAGGGAAGGGAAAGGCACGTACGTGCTCTACTCCTCGACGGGCTTCTTCCAGAAGGACAGGATCAGCGCGCCAACGACAGAGCCTGCGACGATGGCGACGAGCCACATGAGGGGGTTGCCGATGACGGGGAGCACCCAAGCGCCGCCGTGAGGAGCGGGGCTCGTGCAGCCAAAGGCGGCGGACATCGCACCGGCGATAGCGGAGCCGATCACGCAGGTGGGGATGATGTGGCCGGGGTCAGCAGCTGCAAAGGGGATGGCGCCTTCGGAGATGAAGGAGAGGCCCATGATGTAGTTCACCAGGCCGGCGTCGCGGTCGGCCTTGGACCACTTGTTCTTGAAGAAGGTGGTGGAGAGGGCGATGACGATGGGAGGAACCATGCCGCCAGCCATGCAGGCTGCCATGGCGACCTGGCCCATCTCGGTGCCAGAGGCAAGAAGGCCGGTGCAGAAGACGTAGGAAGCCTTGTTGAACGGGCCGCCGAAGTCGATGGACATCATGCCGCCGACGACCGCGCCGAGCATAATGGCGTTCGTGGTGCCCATGCCGTTGAGGAAGTCGTTCATCGCGGTGTTTAGCATGCCGAAGATCGGGTTGAGGATGTACATGATGGCGCCAATGGCCAGCGTGCCGAGAACGGGGTAGAGCAGGATGGGCTTGATGCCTTCGAGGGCGTCGGGCAGCTTGTCGCATGCCTTCTCGATGTAGAGGGTCAGGTAGCCCGCGAGGAAGCCGGCTGCCAGAGCTGCGAGGAAGCCGCCAGAGACGCATACGCTCGTGTCGAACTCAGGCGCGGTCTGGAGGAACGCAAGGTTGATGCCGCTCTTTGCCATAAGGCCGCCAACGACGCCGGGAGCCAGGCCAGGACGGTCGGCGATGGACATGGAGATGTAGCCAGCGAGGATGGGGAGCATCATGCCGAAGGCTTCTTCGCCGATCTTCTTGAAGAATGCGGCGAGCATGGTGGAGGAGCCATAGGCCGCGGTGCCTGCGGCGCCCATGTCGAAGAGGAATGCGAGAGCGGTGAGGATGCCGCCGCCGATGACGAACGGGAGCATGTGGGAGACGCCGTTCATGAGGTGCTTGTAGATCTGAGCACCGATGGACTCGTTCTCAACGGCAGCGCCGCCGGAGGCAACGGTGCCTTCCTGCCTTCTCGGGCTCGTTGATGCCGGCGGACACGTTGGTGACGTATACCTGCTTGCCGGCGAAGCGGGCGCGGTCGACGTTCTTGTCGGCGGCGATGATGATGCCCTTGCAGTTGGCGATCTCCTCTGCGGTGAGGATGTTCTTCGCGCCAGCGGAGCCCTGCGTCTCGGCCTTGAGCACGAGGCCCATCTCGGCGGCCTTCTTCTCGAGGTTCTCGGCTGCCATGTAGGTGTGGGCGATGCCGGTGGGGCAAGCGGTGATGGCGAGGATGTCGGGACCGTTGCCGCCAGCGGCGGGAGCGGCCTTGGCGGCCTGCTCGGCGTTGCGCTCTGCCTCGGCGTCATCGATGACCTTGAGGAACTCCTGCGGGGTCTTTGCGGCACGCAGCGCGTTTGCGAACTCCTCGTGCATGAGCATTGCGGAGAGGTTGGCCAGCATCTCGAGGTGCGTGTTTGCCTCGCCCTCGGGAGCGGCGATCATAAACATGAGGTCGGCGTTCTCGCCGTCGGGGGCGTTCCAGTCGACGCCGCCGGGGACGGTCATGGCGGCCAGGCCAGGACGCTTCACGGCAGCCGTCTTTGCGTGGGGGATGGCGATGCCGTCGCCTACTGCGGTGGAGAACTCCTTCTCGCGTGCGAGGATGCCCTCCTTGTACTTTGCCTTGTCGTTGATGTTGCCACTTGCGTCTTGTAAGGCTACAAGCTGGTCAATGGCGTCCATCTGGCTGGTGGCTTTTGCACCCACCTTGATGCCTTCGGGCCGAAGCAGATCGGTAATCTTCACTTCAAGCTCCTTCCTTGTCCTTTCCAAACTTCTTGCTATGTCCAAGCCGGCAAGCCGACTGTGGATACTTTGACGGCCGTTGGGACTTGTTCCCTTCGGTCATGCACGGCCATGGGGAACGAGCCCCGACGGCCAGCGGCGTCCTTGCGCGAGGCTACAGCGTTGCGAGAAGCGCCTCCACCTCGGGACGGGTTGCCAGATCGGGCGAGAATGCACTGGCGGAGCCGGTGCAAAGGCCCATGCGGAAGGCCTGCGCGTAGTCGCCAGACTCGATGGTTCCGGCCACAAAGCCCGCTACCATGGAGTCGCCTGCGCCTACGGAGTTCACGACCTTGCCCTTGGGGGCTTCGCTCTTCACGATGGTGCCGTCCTCGCCCACAAACACGGCGCCTTCGCCTGCCATGGAGACGATCACGTTGCGAGCGCCTTGCTCCTGGAGCTTCTGGGCGTAGGGCACGACCTCGTCGCGCGTCGTGAGCTTCACGCCAAAGATGTCTCCCAGCTCGTGGTTGTTTGGCTTGATGACGAACGGGTGGTACTTGAGCACGCGCGTGAGCAGGTCGCGCTCGGCATCGACCGCGATGTTTATCCCGCGACCGTCGAGGCGGCTCATGATGCGCTCGTACATGTCGCCAGGAAGCGTGGAGGGCACGGAGCCCGCGATGACGAGGTAGTCGCCTTCCTGCAGTGCGTCGAGCTTGGCGTAAAGAGACTCGATGTCTGCGTCCGTGATCTGGGGACCGAGGCCGTTGATCTCGGACTCCTCGTTGCTCTTGATTTTTACGTTGATGCGACTCATGCCTTCCGCGACGTCGATGAAGTCGCAGGTAACGCCATACTTCTCCATGCTTGCGGCGATTTCGCGGCCGGTGAAGCCGGCCATGAAGCCAAGCGCGGTATTGTCGTGACCCAGATTCTTGAGAACGATGGACACGTTGATGCCCTTGCCTCCGGGGAGGATGTTCTCATAGTAGACGCGGTTCACCTCCCCGAGCTTGAGGTCTTCCACGCGGACGATATAGTCCAGCGAGGGATTGAATGTGACGGTGTAGATCATTGCTCCTCCACTTCAACGACGTTTCCAACAGATCTATATGCACCCTCGCCTGCGGGCAGGCGATCAGTGACAACGGTAGCATCGTCAAAATCTGCAAAAGTTATAAGCGAGATTTTGGAAAACTTGCTTGAATCGGCCAGAATATAGGGGCGAACGGTATGCTCGAGCGAGATTTGCTTAACGGCGGCCTCGGTGAACTCGGGCGTCGTGAAACCCGTCTCGAGCCCCGCGCCGTTTGTGCCCCAGAAGCCGATGGTGAAGTGGTAGCGGCGTATGGCGTTGACAGTCTCCGCTCCCACCAGGACTTCCGTGACAGGCTTTATCATCCCGCCGGGCAGCAGCGTGCGGCATCCCTTGGCCAGGAGACGCTGCGCGTGGGGAAGCGAGTTGGTGAGATAGGTGGCGTGCGTCTCGGCGATCGCTTCCACCAGGCACTCGGTGGTGGTGCCTCCGTCGATAAACACGAAGTCATCCGGCTCGATCAGCTTTGCCGCATACGCCGCTATCGCCTGCTTTTGAGGCATGTTGAGCGATTGGCGACCGACGAACGACTGGTCATGCATCACGTAGTCGTCGCGGATGCGCGTGGCCCCGCCATGGACTTTGCTGAGCAGACCGCTGCGATCGAGCTTCACCAAATCGCGTCGTATGGTGGATTCCGAGGCGTCGAGCGCCTCCATGAGGTCGAGGACCGTGACTGCACCGCGCTCGTTCACCATGCTCATGATGCGCGCATGACGTTCCCCTGCAATCATGGTTCCCCTCCTTCCCATTATAACGTCGATGATACCAACTGAACCGAGCAAAAACAATCAAAATCAGTCAATGATTTCTGCAACGGCCGAGCGGTAGCTAAAGCTCGGGGGAACGGTAAAACACCTTTAAATTATTAAATCTTTACCTGGCTCCACCTTACGCGACCGTATCTGCTTGCGCGGAATCGACGTGGCGAGCAGCAAACAAGCCCCCACCAAGCAACCGACTTACGGTATGGTAGGGTGCGTGTCCGTGTGATCGAATGAGGGGTTGTCATGGTGTCGATTCGTATCCATGCGCCTCGCAAAGACACGCTGGTGTGTGCCTGCCTGTGCTTTGCGACGGCGCTGCTGTCTTTTGGCCTGTTTATGCTGCAAGATGGCGGAGCGTTTACGCTGAGAGAGGACTTCGACTTTCAACAAATGCCCTTCACCATGGGGTTGCACAACCAGATCGTGCGCGGCGGGATTGCCGGCTGGTGCTGGAATCTCGACCTCGGCGCATCGGTCGTGCAGGGATTTGGCTTTTACGAACTCGGCAGCCCCTTCTTCTGGATCAGCATGCTCTTTCCGGCGTCGGCCTTCCCCTACGTGGTCGGCTGGATATACGTACTGAAATACACGGTTGCCGGCGTCACCGCCCATCTCTACATCCGACGCTTCGTTGGTGACGGCCGATGCGCGACGGCCGGCGCGCTGCTCTATGCCTTCGCCGGATTCCAGACCACAAACGTGCTCTTCTATCACTTCCATGACGTCGTGGCACTGTTTCCTCTGCTGCTCATAGGGTTGGAGCGCATGTTTGGAGAGCGCCGCGACGTCGTATGCTTCACGCTTGCCGTCTTCCTGAACGCGGTTACGAACTATTTCTTCTTTGTCCAGAGCACGGTGTTCCTGCTGCTGTATTTCGGCTTTCGCTTTGGGCCGCAGCTCCGACGCGAGAGGAGGCTGCTCTCGGCCATCGGTCGCTGCATGGCGCTTGGCGTGCTGGGAGTGGGCATGGCCGCCGTGCTCATGGTGCCCTCCTTTGTGTACATGCTCTCAAACCCGCGTGCTGGTTCGCCCGCGATCTCGCTGGACAACCTTCTGGACAACCTCCTCTGGGATCCTTGGCAGCTCTTGTTTCAGATCCAGGGATTCCTTCTTCCTGCCGATCCGATGTATGACCACAACGCGGTCATCGACCAGCAGTGGACTTCCACTTCGTGCTGGCTGCCCATGGTGGGCATCTCGCTCACGATCGCCTATCTGAGAGACCGGCGCGACTGGCTTGTGGGCCTGCTCGTGGCGCTCTTCATCATCTGCCTGAGTCCGCTGCTGACCTCGAGCTTTACGCTCTTCACGAATGTCTACCAACGCTGGTGGTACATGCTCGTGCTCATGTGCGCCTTGGCTTCGGCGATTGTGATGAGCGACCCCTCGTCGTTTCGCGTGAGGTCTGCGGTGGTCTGGGCGGCGCTGATCGTGGCCGCGTTTGCCGTCGTCGTGGCTGTGGGCTCGCGGATGCTCGGCGTCGTGGAACTCTTCCACGCCGACGGATTCGCCCTGCAGGTCGCGCTGGCGCTCGTGGGCATTGCGGCGACCTTCCTGCTCCTTGGTCGCGACCGGTCCACGGGGGGCGGCATGGTTCCTCGGGGGTCATCCCCCCGAAACCGGTGGCGTGTCGTCTTGGGGTGCATCGTCGCCTTTGCCGTGGTTACCACGGCGCTCACGATCTGGCAGTATCGACAGAACCTCTATGAGGGCGAGCTGCTCGACAACATCTCCTTGGAGGAGCAGCGCATGGGCACGCTCAACGCCCTCGCCTTGGGCGCGCGGCTCGAGGAGATTGACCCGCAGTACCGATATGCGACGGGCGACAACCGCCTCACGCTTACGGGTGCCGCGGCGGGCGTGAGCTCGTTCAGCTCCACGATCAGCCCTGCTTCGGGCCGTCTCGAAGAGCTCTTTGGCACGCCCGCCACCAGCGTGTGGCATCTAAACAAATCCACCGTTCCGGGACTGACAGAGCTTCTTGGCGGTCGCTACCACGTGACGACCTCTCCCGGCGCGAGCGATGTCGTCGCTCGGCACGAAGTGGACGGAGTCACATACTGCGTCACGTCGGAGGATGCCTGTCCCATAGGGTTTACCGCTCGCGGCTATGTGCTGGAGGAGGATGTGGAAGCCTTGCCCATGGAGCAGCGAGCGGCCACGCTCATGCAGGCTCCCGTGGTGGCGCGGGAGGACGAGGATTTGGTGGCGAGGTATGCGCAGAGGACCTATGTGGGCGCCGTGGTGAGCCCCGTGGATTTCACGCGAGACGTCGCACCGCTCGTCACCGATGCCCAGTCGCGTGCGGTAGAGGGCTTCTGGCGCGACGACCGTGGTTTTGGCTTCGATGTGGCAGCGACGGAGCCTGAGTTGGTATACATCAGCGTTCCGCATGACGACGGCTGGTCTGCATACGTGGACGGACGTGAGTCGCCTACCGTCGACTCAGCTGGCATGACGCTGCTGCCGGTAGAGGCGGGACGGCACGAGATACGCTTCGCCTACGAAACGCCTGGCCTTCGCGTGGGCATCTGGGTGACGGTGGCGTCATGGCTCTTGTGTGCCGCGCTCGTCGCGCGGCGGGCCGCGCACCGTCATGTGTGAGCCATGGGGAGGAAGTGCACGCGCCTGTCCTGTAGGGTAGTATGTATGGCAGGCGATGCCAAGACATAACGAAGGAGAACAATGGCAGAGTTTATCTATCAGATGTACAAGGTTCGCAAGGCCCATGGCGACAAGGTGATTCTGGACGACGTCACCATGGGGTTCTTCCCTGGTGCGAAGATCGGTGTCGTAGGACCAAACGGCATGGGCAAGTCTACCCTGCTCAAGATCATGGCAGGCATGGAAGACATCTCAAACGGCGAGGCCATGCTGAGTCCCGGCTACACCGTGGGGTTGCTACAGCAAGAACCCCCGCTGGAAGAGGACAAGACGGTTCGCGAAAACATCGAGCTTGCGTTTGGCGACATCCTGGCAAAGATCGCACGGTTCAACGCCATAAGCGAGGAGATGGGCGACCCCGACGCCGATTTCGATGCGCTTATGGCTGAGATGGGTGAGCTGCAGGATGCCATCGACGCCGCAAACGGCTGGGATTTGGATTCGCAGCTCAGCCAAGCCATGGACGCCCTGCAGTGTCCTGACCCCGACGTCCCGGTGAACGTGCTCAGCGGTGGCGAGCGTCGCCGTGTGGCTCTGTGTCGCCTGCTGCTTGAGGCGCCCGACCTTTTGCTGCTCGACGAGCCGACCAACCACCTGGATGCCGAGTCCGTCCTGTGGCTGGAGCAGTTCCTCCATCGGTATCCCGGTGCGGTGCTGGCCGTGACGCATGACCGCTACTTCCTCGACAACGTGGCGGAGTGGATTTGCGAGGTGGACCGCGGCACGCTCTACCCCTACAAGGGCAATTATTCCACGTACCTTGAGACCAAGGCAGCACGCATGGAGAAGGAGAACCAGCAGAATGCCAAGCGGGCGAAGAAGCTCAAGGCTGAGCTTGAATGGGTGCGCAGCGGAGCAAAGGCTCGGCAGGCCAAGGGCAAGGCGCGTCTTGCGCGCTACGAGCAGATGGCTTCTGAGGCGGCGGCAAACAAAAAGCTTGACTTCTCGGAGATTCAAATCCCGATGGGTCCGCGCCTGGGAAACAAGGTCCTTGAGGCCGAGCATCTGCACAAGGCGTTCGGCGATCGCGTGCTCATAGACGACCTGTCGTTCAGCCTGCCGCGCAACGGCATCGTGGGCGTGATCGGTCCCAACGGCGTGGGCAAGACGACCTTGTTCAAGACCATCGTGGGACTTGAGGAGCCCAGCGCCGGCAAGCTGGAGATCGGTGACACGGTAAAGATCAGCTACGTGGACCAGACGCGTGAGGGGCTTGATCCAGACAAGAGCATCTGGGAGGTCGTGAGCGACGGAAACGATTTCATCCAGGTGGGGGATACCGAGGTGCCGAGTCGTGCATACGTCGCGAGCTTTGGCTTCAAGGGTTCCGACCAGCAAAAGAAGGCTGGCGTTCTCTCTGGCGGCGAGCGCAACCGTCTGAATCTTGCCCTCACGCTGCGCCAGGGCGGCAACCTCTTGCTCCTCGACGAGCCCACCAATGACCTCGATACCGAAACCCTGGAGTCTCTGGAAGAGGCTTCCCCGGGTGCTCGGTGGTCGTGAGCCACGATCGCTGGTTCCTCGATCGCGTCGCCACGCACATTCTCGCGTGGGAGGGCACTGACGAGGAGCCAGGCAACTGGTTCTGGTTCGAGGGCAATTTCGAGGCATACCAGCAAAACCGCGAAGAGCGTCTCGGACCTGAGGCAAGCAAGCCCCATCGCTTGCATCGCAAGCTTACGAGAGACTAGAAATCGACAAGAAACAGCCTGGTCAGACTGGCGAGGCATGCGCGGGCGCATGCGGCGGGCGGATAAGGGAGGGGCGGTTGGCCATACCCCGACCGACTACGACCGTCGCAGGTGCCGCGCGGGTCCGCCAAACGGCCTAGTAATTCCCCGACACTTCCGAAGTCTCTCCCTTGTACGTTTTTACCGAAGTGCTCTCTGGCAAACTTTCTCTTATGTGCAGTCGCAGAAGAACGTTTCGGCTTTCGTCGTAGACCTCTTCGGGATTGATTTCAAGTGCCTTGGAATAGTCAAAGAGCTCGATGAACTTGAGGCTTCGCTCTCCCTGCTCCAGTTTGCTTACAAAGGATTGCGCCACATGACAGCGCGTGGCAAGCTCTTCTTGTGTGAGCCCGGCGTGCATGCGCATGTCTTTGAGATACCTTCCTATGAGCACGTTCGTCTTTGTATCCATGGGAGAAACTATACCAAATTGTCGATGACACCCAGAAACCTACTACTTAGCAGTTGAATATATGATGAACAACCGACAATTGGGGACAACAAAAGCCCAGCGCAGAGGGTGTTTGCTGCGCTGGGCTGCTTGCTTGGTATTTGAGTCGTGTAGAGTGAGGTCTCGTCTCGCTAAAACTCAACGGGCTTGTCGAAGTATACGCATTCGAGCAGCTTTTCCATCTCCTCGGGCGTCGGCTGGCGCGGGTTGGAGCCGGTGCAGGCGTCTGCAAGGGCGTTGACGGCGACCTGAGGAGCCTTCTCGAAGAACTCCTTCTCGTCGATGATGGAGGTGTCGGCCTTCGTGCCGCCCTGGCCATAGTTCTTGATGCCCTGCGGGATGTCGATCTTGTCATTGAGGTCGCGGATCATCTGTACGAGAGCCTCTACGAGCTCCTCGTCAGAGGCGCCTTCGAGGTGGAATACCTCACGCGCGATGTAGGCGTAGCGGCTGCGGGCACGCTCGTCCTTGGCGTTGAACTGGATGACCTTGCCCAGATACATGGCGTTGGCGCAACCATGGATGATGTGGCCGCCGCTGAAGGCCGCGCCGGTCTTGTGGGCCATCGAGTGCACGATGCCGAGAAGGCCACTCGAGAAGGCGATGCCAGCGATGCACTGCGCGTCATGCATGTGCTGACGAGCCTCCTTGTCGCCGGTATAGGACTTTGGCAGCCACTCCACTATCTCGCGCATCGCATAGAGTGCGTTTGCGTCGGTATAGGCGCTGGCGGCCGTAGACACATACGCCTCGATGGCGTGGGTCAGGGCATCCATGCCGGTGTGGGCGCATAGCTTGGCGGGCATGGTGTAGGTAATCTCAGGGTCTACGATGGCGACGTCGGGCGTGATCTCAAAGTCGGCAATGGGGTACTTGATGCCCTCCTGATAGTTGGTGATGATGGAGAAGGCCGTAACCTCAGTGGCGGTGCCGCTCGTGGAGCTGATGGCGCAGAACTTCGCCTTCGTGCGCAGCTTGGGCAGTCCAAAGACGACGCACATGTCCTCGAAGGTGGTCTCGGGATACTCGTATTTGATCCACATGGCCTTCGCCGCGTCGATCGGCGACCCGCCTCCGATGGCAACGATCCAGTCGGGTTGGAAGGCCGTCATGGCTTCTGCGCCGCGCATGACCGTCTCCACGCTTGGGTCGGACTCGACGCCCTCGAAGAGCTCTACTTCCATGCCCGCAGACATGAGGTCTTCCTCAAGCTCGGCGAGGAAGCCTCCGCGTCGCATGCTCGAGCCGCCCGACACGATCATGGCGCGCTTGCCTTCAAAGTTGCGTACCTCGTGACGCGCGCCCTCGCCGAAATACAAGTCGCGCGGGTTTGTGAATCGTCCCATACGTTCCCCCATTCTTTTGTTTTAATACGGACTTCGGTGGAGTATGACAGTCTCGAAACCAACGCGCAAATATGAAACTAAAGCTGCACCGCTTCCATACAATCCTTCGGCTCGGCTGTAGTCGCGTGTGTCAAAAAACCCTTCATGCATACCGTTCGCCGATAAATATGGCCCGCGATTGGTAGGGATTCCATCTCAAATATTGTTTTTCAGACGTTGCATCGCTCGATAACTTTGTGATGAACGGCGTTTCGATGACAATGACTGAAAGTGGCCGTGTGGAATCGTTCACATGCTTCCTGACGCTGGGGTTTTATTATTTTCATTTCCAAAAGAGGTCGCAGATCCGACCTTTCGTCGAATGAACGAACCAACACATTTAAATCATAAAAGAGACCATACGCATGCAATGCCTGCAACCCGGCTGGCAAGACAAGGAAAATTTGACACTTTCAAAAAAGTTTAGAGGCGCTACAATGGGCTAATGTGTAGGGCTTGTGGAGGCCCATGGGACGGAAGTCGTGAACCCGTCCTTATAGGTACACGGATTTTTGTAAAGGAGGGAACGTATGGTAAGTATCGTCCTTGCTAGCCATGGGGCGTTTGCCGAGGGCATCAAGCAGTCCGGCCAAATGATTTTTGGTCCGCAGGAGGCTGTAGAGGCTGTCGTGCTCACACCCGATATGGGACCTGAGGACTTGCGTGCCAAGATTCTAGACGCCGTCGCGACGTTTGAGAATCAAGAGGAAGTACTCTTCCTCGTAGACCTGTGGGGCGGAACCCCGTTCAACCAGATCAGTCTGCTCCTCGAGGAGCCTGGTCACGAGAAGTGGGTAGCGGTCACTGGCCTGAACCTGCCCATGGTACTTGCGGCCTATGGCGAGAGGTTCGGAGACGGATCCGCAGCCGATATTGCGAAGGCGATATATCCCGAAGCCCAAGCTGGCGTAAGGATTAAACCCGAGAGCATCCAGCCCGCAAGCGCTGCTGCTCCTGCCGCTGCCGCTCCTGCGGCAAACGTGCCGACTGGTGCGATTCCGCCCGGAACGGTTCTCGGCGACGGCCACATCAAGATCGCGTTCTGCCGCATCGACACGCGTCTTCTGCATGGTCAGGTGGCGACTACCGTCACCAAGATGGTCAACCCCGACCGCATCATCGTGTGCTCCGACAACGTTGCGCAGGACGACCTTCGCAAGTCCATGATCGTTCAGGCGGCCCCTCCTGGAGTAAAGGTGCACGTCGTGCCCATCTCCAAGATCATCGAGGTTTCCAAAGACGTTCGCTTCGGCGACACCAAGGCCATGCTCTTGTTTGAGACGCCACAGGATTTGCTCCGTGCGCTCGAGGGTGGCGTAGACATCAAGGAAGTCAACCTCGGCTCCATGGCTCACTCGCAGGGCAAGGTCGTTGTGACCAACGCCGTTGCAATGGATCAGGCAGACGTCGACTGCATCGAGAAGATCGCCTCCATGGGCGTGAAGTTCGACGTTCGCAAGGTTCCGGCTGACAAGCCCGAGCCGTTTGACGCCGTGATG
Source organism: uncultured Coriobacteriaceae bacterium (assembly GCA_902772085.1). GTDB lineage: Bacteria > Actinomycetota > Coriobacteriia > Coriobacteriales > Atopobiaceae > RUG440. The sequence continues at coordinate 28,529 of CACXZL010000002.1, forward strand.
GCAAAGGCCAAGTCTGAGCTTGCGGCTCAAGGTAAATAAAAGGAGGGAATAGCAAATGGGAGGAATCTCAATCGTTCTGGTCGTCCTGGTGGCCTTTCTTGCTGGTATGGAAGGTATCTTGGACGAGTTTCAGTTCCATCAGCCGCTGGTAGCGTGCACGCTCATCGGTCTCGTGACGGGTCACCCCACTGAGGGCATCATCCTCGGCGGCTCCCTGCAGATGATCGCCCTTGGTTGGGCAAACGTAGGTGCCGCCGTGGCACCTGACGCGGCACTCGCGTCCGTGGCTTCGGCCATCATCATGGTCAAGGGTCTCGGTGACGGCACCGCAGACGTCACGACCGCCATCAGCACCTCCATCGCTCTCGCCGTGCCTCTTTCGGTGGCAGGCCTCTTCCTCACCATGCTTTGCCGTACCATCGCCATCCCCATGGTGCACTTCATGGACTCTGCTGCCGAGCAGGGCAACTTCCGTGGCGTAGAGCTCTGGCAGCTTCTGGCCATCGCCCTGCAGGGCGTCCGCATCGCCATCCCCGCCGCCATGCTGTGCATGATTCCTGCCGAGGCGGTTACCATGATGCTCAACTCCATGCCTGACTGGCTGGCCGGCGGCATGGCAGTCGGCGGCGGCATGGTGGCTGCAGTCGGTTACGCAATGGTCATCAACATGATGGCAACCGCAGAGGTCTGGCCGTTCTTCGTGCTCGGCTTCGTGCTCGCCTGCATCGGCGACCTCACGCTCATCGGCCTCGGCGCCATCGGTATCGCTCTCGCTCTTATCTACACTGGTCTCAAGGACCTCGCCAAGCAGGGCGGTGGCTCTGGCGGCGGATCGGGCGATCCGCTTGGCGACATCCTCAACGATTACTAAGCCGAAAGGAGTGTGAAATAAAATGGCAGAAGAGATCAAGCTTACTCAACAAGATCGTATGGCGGTATGCTGGCGCCATCAGTTCCTCCAGGGTTCTTGGAACTACGAGCGTATGCAGAACGGTGGTTGGTGCTATGCCATGATTCCCGCCATCAAGAGGCTCTACTCCACCAAGGAGGAGCAGGCTGCGGCACTGAAGCGTCACCTCGAGTTCTACAACACGCACCCGTACGTGTCCGCTCCCATCATCGGCGTCACCCTGGCCCTCGAGGAGGAGCGTGCCAATGGCGCTCCCGTTGAGGACACCGCGATCCAGGGCGTGAAGGTCGGTATGATGGGCCCGCTCGCCGGCGTGGGCGACCCCGTCTTCTGGTTCACCGTGCGCCCCATTCTTGGCGCTCTCGGTGCTTCCATGGCCATGGGCGGCTCCATCGTTGGCCCGCTTCTGTTCTTCGTCCTGTGGAACCTCATCCGCATGGCCTTCCTCTGGTATACGCAGGAGTTTGGCTACAAGGTCGGTTCCGAGATCGCCAAGGACCTCTCTGGCGGCCTGCTCGGCAAGGTCACCGAGATGGCTTCCATCCTCGGTATGTTCATCATTGGCGCACTGGTACAGCGCTGGGTATCCATCGGCTTTACCCCGGTCGTCTCCACCGTCCAGCAGTCTCAGGGTGCCTACATCGACTGGGAGTCCCTGCCCGCTGGCGTAGAGGGAATCAAAGCGGCTCTCGAGCAGTACGCGACGCTTGGCGCCGCTGGCCTGAGTGTCGATAAAGTCACCACGCTTCAGGACAACCTGAACCAGCTCATCCCCGGCCTCGCTGCCGTGCTCCTTACGCTGCTCTGCTGCAGGCTCCTGAAGAAGAACATCTCCCCGATCGCCATCATCCTTGCGCTCTTCGCAGTGGGCATCGTGGGCCGCTTCTTCGGCTTCATGTAAGATTTACGTGCGCATAAGCTAATGCCACAGGCCGCATCCGTCCTCACGTGGGAACATACGGATGCGGCCACCTTTATGACCTTGCTTTAAGGAGGAGTGCAAACTCATGGCACAGTCGATGAACAACTCGGTAGACCTCAGCATCAAGGCGACCTCGTTCCAAGGCATAGGAACCTACGGCGACGTGCTTGTGGGAAACAAAGCGTTTGAGTTTTACAACGAGCGTAATCCAGAGGATTACATACAGATACCTTGGGAAGAGATAGACTACATCTCAGCCGAGGTCATAGGAAAGAAGATCACGCGCTTCGCCATCTTCATCAAGCAGGGCGGACACTTCTCGTTTTCTACGCGAGACAACAAAAAGACGCTGCGTGCCGTGAGAGAGTACGTGCCAGAGGATCGCCTGTTGCGCTCAAAGTCATTCTTCCAAGTCATAGTTGCTGGACTGAAGGGCGTCGGAAATCGTGTGGTGGGCCTGTTCAAGCGCAAATAGTTGCATGCACATCCGCCCGTGAAGGCATCGGCTCCACGGGCGCGACATGGATACGTCCTTAATCCCTATTGCATGGTTGTGAACGAAATGTGTATCGGCGGGAACACGCGTTCCCAATCATGTGCCTCGGGGTATATATGAATGAGAGAATAAGGAAAGGGATGTGGTAAATGTGGTATTGACTCTTCTGATGCTTGTAGTGGGTTTTGTTCTGCTCACGAAGGGGGCAGATTTTTTTGTGGACGGTGCCGGTGGTCTGACGACGCGCCTTGGAGTGCCGTCGATCGTGATTGGTCTTACCATAGTATCGCTGGGCACGAGTGCGCCTGAGGCCGCTGTCACCATTACTTCGGCAGCTCAGGGGATAGATCAGATGGCGATTGCCGGCGTGTTTGGAAGCAATATAGTAAACACGCTGGTTGTGCTCGGTGTGGTGGCACTGGTGCGAGAGGCGCCCATGCATAAGTCGACGTTGAGAATAGAGATTCCCTTTGTGGTGGGCATCACGGGTCTGCTGCTCATTCTCTGCGTACGTGATGGGGAGCTGGGACGTTTGGATGCCTGCGCACTTCTCCTGCTCCTCGTGGCGTATCTTGGCTATCTCGCATACATGATGCGGAGCGGTACCTATACCGTGGACGAATCCGAGGATGAGGACTCTCTGGATGCCGCCCAGCCCATGCATCGCCTTATTCTGTATACCGTAGTTGGTGCGGTGGCCATATGCCTTGGCGCGCAGCTTACGGTGAACTCGGCAACGGATATAGCGCTAGCCGTTGGTCTCTCCGATCGCGTCATCGGCCTCACGATCGTGGCGGTGGGCACATCGCTCCCCGAGCTCGTGACGTCGGTGGCCGCGGCTCGCAAAGGGCAAACCGACCTTGCCATAGGAAATATCGTGGGCAGCAGCATCTTCAACGTTCTCTTCGTGCTTGGAATTGCCGGCGTGATCATGCCGATGCCCTTCGACTCGAGCCTGCTCTTTGACGGTTTGGTTTCACTGGCGGCCATAGCTCTTCTTTGGGTCGTCTGTGCACCGCAAAAGAAGCTCGGGCGTCTTGGTGGCGTATCGTTATTGGTGTGCTACATAGTCTATGTGGTCGTAGTGCTCATGGGATAGACTCGAGGATGAGATGGGCAATAAAGGAGGGGAGGGCTCGTAGGCTCTCCCCTTTCTTGTGTCGACCCTAAGTGCGCGTCATGCCCTTTCGATGCCATGGGCAAGCGCCGTGCACAAGTGCATCGCGTTTCTGCGGTCCTGCAAGCGGCTTTTCATGGCGCCATGCGGATTTGACGCTTGTGTGGGCACGGCGTTTTTCAGGCGGTTATCTCGGTCCAGGTGTGACCGCACTTGTTGCAATGCCATACCTTTACGGTTCGTCCGAGGTTGTCCTTGTAGGACTCTTTGCACACTACGTCTTCGCTCCCGCATTGCGGGCAATCAGGCTCAAGCAACCACTCGTCGAGGTTGGTGCCGCTCATGAAATCGTTTGCCATGTATCCTCTCCCTTCCCTTCGTGCAGATACGGTACCGCTCCAGAAATAGTACCTAAATCGAGCGGTGTTTTCGCCGCGACCAGAGCATTGTTGCCAGGTTTTTTTGAAGTTTCCGGTCTCTCGGGGATTATCCAAACGTAGTTGAAGACGCGCGCGAACGCATCGGCCGCTTCCCACAGAGGCACAGAACCCTTTCCCTCAAGAGGTGTCCTGACGTTTCCTATGTAGATGCCATGGGCCTTAAGGCGACTGCGTATAAGCCTGACTCCGTCGAGCGTATGTACCTTTCCCAGGGGCTTGTTTCCCCTGAAGGCGTCGTTTACGATGAGGTCAAAGCACGTGTCGCCTGCGGAAAGACATGACCAAGCGTCACCAGTTATGAGGTCTAGCCGGTCATGCCGCTCAGTGCAGAAGGACTCTATGAGCCGATTCAGAAAAAAACGTTCTCGCGCAATCTGCACAATGGCGGGGTCGATTTCTATGGTCGTGCAGGTGAAGTCCTGTCGATAGGCCACCAGCCATTTTGGAAAGGAGTAGCCACCGCCTCCCATGACGAGCGCGCTATGCTCGGGCATCGACGCGTGACAATCGCTGCGGTTCTTTGGCCACGCAAGGTGCACGACGCGAGCCCACGACCTGTGGTACTCGCATACCGGATCCCACAGGAGATCCTCGTCCACATAGCAGACGCTTTGAAAGGTGCCGCCTACGTTGAGCAGCCGTACGGTAGTGCCGTCTTCGTCTTCTGAGTCAAACACGAGCGCGGGACCAAACTTGGTATGCCAGGTAAACCACACGCCGCGCCATGCCAATACGCGTGGAAGAAAAAGCCGTATGACAAGGCCTATCGCCGCACCAACGAGGCCAAGGAGAAAAAAGGATTGAAAGAACTGCTGCATCATACAAGCTGCTGACGTCGGCTCGGAACACAACGAAACGGGATTCGTTGCCGTTCACGCCCCTAGCCCCTGCGCATGCCAGCAAGCGGCGACTCACGAAGTGAGCGAGCGAAGCGAGCGCGGAGCCGATTGCTGGCTGGCGCAGGGGCCAGGGGCGTGAACGGCAACCAGAATTCCATCTCGGATTGTGTCTAAATTAGCATACTCTTGCGAAGAGTGCTTATGTTGGCGTAAAATGCACATTTCCTCAGCTATACTCATTCAAGGCATTATCTTACATTCGGGAGGCTTCAATGATATTTGGACTTGGCACGCCGGAAATTCTTATCATCGTTCTGGTCGTTCTTGTCATCTTCGGACCAAAGAATTTGCCCAAGCTCGGTTCTGCGCTCGGCAAGACGGTGAAGAACGTCCGCGAGGGCATGGAGGGCGAAGAAGACGACGCGGACAAAGCAGAGGATTCTGAAGCCAGTGCGGAGGCCAAGGAAGAATCGAAGGAAGAAAAGTCCGAGTAGCCAGTTTTTGTGTGGATGTCAGGACGTATAGGCAGGTGGGAAGACCATGGCGGATACAAGACGAACCATTACCGCAGCAGGACGCAAGAAATACGAAGAGGAGCTCTTCACGCGTGAGCATGATACGCGGGATGAGATAAACGAGCGTCTTCAGGTTGCACGTGAGTTTGGCGACCTCTCGGAAAATGCCGAGTATGATGCCGCACGAGAAGAGCAGGCAGCCAACGAGGCTCGTATCAACGAGCTTAAGCAAATCCTTGCTACGGCCGAGGTTGTGGATGTTTCAAACATAAACACCAGCGATCTTACCGCCGCGGTGGGAACCGAGGTCATGATCGAGAATGCCCAAGGCAAGCGCCTGACGTTTTCCCTGGTGGGTACCAACGAGACCAACTCGTTGCTAAACCAGATTTCAAACGAGTCTCCTGTGGGCGAGGCCCTTATTGGACATCGCATGGGGGACGAGATTTCGTTCATGATGCCCTCTGGAAAGATGGCCAGTTATCGTATCGTGAGCATAAGGATTGCGGAGAGAGCCGAGTAGGGCACGCAATCTCAAGCGCGGCTTCATGGGATAGGCAAAGGGAAGCTTCCAGCTTGATCGTTTCAAAGAGATGGCTTGCTGAATCATACAGCGATGGAGAGCGTCCCCTTTGCTCGTAAAATGGCAAAGGGGACGCTCCTTATATCGTGAGCCGTGACAACTGTCCGGCGGCTCGATACCCCTGAAATGCCCGCGTTGAGATGCGTCTTTCCTGAGAGTTCAAGGAGTAAGCATGACAAACGAAACTGCTGCTATAAGCACAAACGACGAGAGAGCGATGAGGCGGGCAAAGCGCCAGTCTCTGATTGACGAGGGCGTCAATCCGTATCCCATTGCCTCTCATGTAAACGCCCACGTCGCGGACCTGTCATCTGCATATGCCGGGCTTGAGGCGGGCGGGGTCGACGACCGGGCCGCGGCGTATACATTGGCAGGGCGCATCCGCGCAAAGCGCGGTCACGGCAAGCTGATGTTTATCGATCTCGAGGATTGCAGCGGCCGGATTCAGCTGTTTTTCCGGATAAACAACCTCACGGAAGACGTATGGGAGCTTGCGCACCAGGTTGACGTCGGGGACATCGTGGAGGCCGAAGGTACGGTGATGCGCACCAAGCGAGGCGAGCTGTCCCTTATGGTGGCGGAGCTTCGGGTGCTTTCCAAATCGCTGCGTCCCCTTCCGGAGAAGTTCCATGGCCTTTCAGACCGTGAGGTACGGTACCGTCAGCGCTACGTGGACCTCATCATGAATCCGGAGGTCAAGGATACGTTTGTGAAGCGCTCTCGCATCACCTCGGCCATTCGTCGCTTCATGGAGGACCAGGGGTATCTCGAGGTCGAGACCCCGATTTTGCAGGAGACGCTCGGCGGTGCGAACGCCAGGCCCTTTACCACGCACTTCAACGTGCTCGATCAGGACTGCTATCTGCGCATCGCGACGGAGCTGCATCTCAAGCGCTGCTTGGTGGGCGGACTCGAGCGCGTGTTTGAGGTGGGCCGTCAGTTTAGAAATGAGGGCATGGACCTCACGCACAACCCTGAGTTCACCTCAATGGAGGCATACTGCGCCTATGGCGACCTAAACACGATGAAGGAATTGAGCGAAGGCCTGTTTCATGCGTGCGCTGCGGTAGTGGGCAAGGGCGATGCCATCGTGTATCAGGGTCAGACCGTCGACATCTCAAGCCCGTGGCGTTCGATTCCCATGCATGAGCTGGTCAGCGAGGTCGTGGGCGAGCGCGTGAGCATCGACACGCCCGTGGAGCGCCTGCGCGAGATCCTGCAGGCAAACGAGCTCGAATGGGAGCCTGGCTGGGGCGCAGGCAAGCTGATCTTTGAACTGTATGACGAGCTTTGCGAGAAGACCATCGTCAACCCTACGTTCGTGTGCGATTATCCCGTTGAGGTCAGCCCGCTTGCCAAGCGCAAGGACGATGACCCGCGGCTCACCGACCGTTTCGAGCTCGTGGTGTGCGGCAAGGAGTACGCAAACGCCTTTTCCGAGCTCAACGACCCCGTCGATCAAGAGGGAAGGTTCGCGGCTCAGGTGGAGGCGAAGGCCGCCGGCGACGACGAGGCCATGGAATACGACTACGACTATGTGCGTGCCCTCGAGTATGGGATGCCACCCGCAGGCGGCATCGGATATGGCATCGACCGCATCATCATGCTCTTTTGCGACCAGCCTGCCATTCGCGACGTGATCCTCTTCCCGCATCTGCGTCCTGAGCGCCGTGAACGGACGTCAAGTGTTTCGACTGCTCAGCCTGTGGAAGAGCCGGGCGCCGAGGAAAACGCCCAGAGAGGCGAGGCGCTTGATCCGGGCATCACGCGGGATGCGGCGTTCGGGCTTTTGAAGAAGCACAACCAGGACGAGTTCCATATCCGGCATGCCGAAACCCTTGAAGGGCTCATGCGCTACTACGCAGAGAAATACGATCCAGAGAATGTCGATTTTTGGGGCATCGTGGGTTTGCTGCATGACTTGGATTGGGAGGAGTGGCCAGATCCCGTGCAGCACACGGTGAAGACCGCCGAGCTACTGGAAGAGGTGGGTGCAAATCCAGCCGTCGCCAAGGCGATCCAGACGCATAACTCAGATCACAACGAAGACTTGCCGAAACCCGAGCACAAGATGGAGCGTGTGCTGTGGGCCTGCGATGAGCTCTCGGGTCTTATTCAGGCGGCCATACTCATGAGGCCGAGCAAGTCCGTGATGGACTTCAACGTCAAGTCGTTGCGCAAGAAGTACAAGGACAAGCGCTTTGCGGCCGGTTGCGATCGCGCGCAAATCGCAAAAGGCGCCGAGCTGAACGACATGGAGCTCGGGGATCTTTTCGCAAGCGTCATCGAGGCCATGAAAGCCATTGCGCCGGATCGCGACACCTTCGGCAAAGAGTAAAGGGACTCTCGGTCAGGTTCCATTCTCCCGGACGATGTGCCGTGCCAAGTTCCGCGACATGGCGAGGACCGTTTGAGGACGGGCGCCCACTGCGCCACGGGCTTGTCCCGTCCGGCGGAATGGGTTGCGTGCGTTGGCTTTTGTGGTGTAGCGGCCATTGCCTTCAACTGTATGCACAAATTCTCTGTATGCAATGTGCTTGAATTGGGTACATTGCACTTGTCAAACGAGACGAGGCCGTGCATATCGGCCAAGGGGAAGAGAGACCCATATGTTTGAAAAGTTTACCGATAAGGCGCGCAGGGTGATGAACCTTGCGCAAGACGAGGCGCGCAACTTGGGCCGTATGTTTGTGGGTACCGAGCATTTGCTTCTCGCCCTGATAAAGGAAGGCGAGGGGGTGGCATCCCAGGCGCTGGCGAAGCTCGACGTGACCTATGATGAGACGATAGAGACCGTGCGAAGCCTCGCAAAGGACGATGGCGAGCCTACCCCAGGCGGCCATATTCCGTTTACTCCGCGCGCAAAGCGAGTGCTCGAGAACTCGTATCGTGAAATGATGGACCGCGGCCAGAGCTACATCGCTACCGAGCACCTGCTTTTGGGCATAGTGTCTGAGGGCAACGGGCGCGCCATGGAGACGCTGGGACGCATGGGCGTCTCCGGCGATGCCGTGCGCAACGCCGTTGACGAGCTCATTGCCAGCAGCAGCGAAAAACAAGCCAGCCGTCCAAAGACCGGCGTGGGAGACGTGCGCAACGCTGGCGGCATGCCGTTTCCGGGTATGCAGCAAAACCAAGGCGATGACGACGGCTCCATGCTGGAGCGCTATGGTCGCAACCTCACCAAGCTCGCCGAGCAGGGCAGGCTCGATCCCGTCATAGGTCGCGACCGCGAGATAGAACGAGTCATGCAGGTCATGGCGCGTCGCCAAAAAAACAACCCGCTGATTCTCGGCGATCCTGGCGTGGGAAAGACCGCCATCGTCGAGGGGCTGGCCCAGCTTATATCTGGCGGCAACGTGCCCGACATCTTGCGTGACAAGCAGATCTGGACGCTTGACGTCGCGTCGCTCGTGGCTGGCTCCAAGTATCGTGGCGAATTCGAGGAGCGACTCAAGAAGGTCGTTGCCGAGGTCATGGAATCAAAGAACGCGATTCTATTCATTGACGAGATGCATACCATCATAGGCGCGGGCTCTGCCGAGGGTTCCATCGATGCCGCAAGCATTCTGAAGCCTCCCCTGTCGCGAGGCGAGATTCAAGTGATCGGCGCTACGACGGCCGACGAGTATCGCAAGCACATCGAGAAGGACTCTGCGCTTGAACGTCGATTCCAGCCCGTGAACATTGGCGAGCCGAGTCCCGAGGACACGCTTCAGATTCTTCGTGGCCTTCAGGCTGCCTACGAAGAGCACCATCACGTAAGCTATACCGACGAGGCCATGGCCGCTGCGGTGATGCTTTCAAATCGCTATATCCAGGACCGCTTCCTGCCCGACAAGGCCATCGACCTGCTCGACGAGGCTGGTGCTCGCACGCGCGTGCACAAGATGGCGCTTCCGCCCGAGCTTTCGGCGGTGGATGAGGAGCTCGCACGCGTCAAGCAGCAGAAGTCCGAGGCTGCGCAAGCTCAGGAGTTCGAGGAGGCTGCGAGACTGCGTGACCGCGAGCGTGAGCTCACCACGAAGAAGACCGAACTCGAAGAAGCATGGCGCAAGAAAATGGACGAAAACGTCGTCGTGGTGAACGAGTCCGATATCGCAGACGTCGTGTCTTCCATCTCTGGCGTACCCGTGAGCAACCTCACCGAGGGCGAGGCAAGCAAGCTCTTGCGCTGCGAGGACGTTCTGCATCAGCGCGTGATAGGGCAGGACGAGGCGGTGAGCGCGGTCAGTCGTGCGATTCGCCGTAGCCGCTCTCCGCTCAAGGACCCTCGCCGTCCTGGTGGCTCGTTCATTTTCCTTGGTCCGTCGGGCGTGGGAAAGACGGAGCTGGCAAAGGCGCTCGCAGAGTTCTTGTTTGGCAGTGAGGATGCGCTCATAAGCTACGATATGAGCGAGTTCATGGAAAAGCATGCCGTGAGCAAGCTGGTGGGTGCTCCTCCGGGATACGTGGGCTACGACGAGGGCGGCGAACTTACCAAGGCGGTGCGTCGTCGTCCATACTCGGTGGTCCTCTTTGACGAGATCGAAAAGGCACATCCAGACGTCTTCAATATCCTGTTGCAGATCCTTGACGAGGGGCGTCTTACGGATGGCCAGGGTCGCCACGTGGACTTCTCAAACACCGTGGTCATCATGACTTCAAATATCGGCGCCCGCGATATTGCCCAGACCACGACCATGGGCTTCGGAGGGTCCGGTGGTGGGCTGTCAAACAAAGAAATCAACTCCCGCGTTATGAGCGAGTTGAAGAGGCTCTTCCGCCCAGAGTTCCTGAACCGTGTGGATGAGATTGTGGTCTTCAAGTCGCTGACGAGCGAGCAGCTTCGTGGCATCGTGGACCTCATGGTCATGGATCTGCGTCGTCGTCTCTACAGCCAGGGCATGTCCATCGAGCTTACAGACGCGGCGCGCGATCTCGTGGCAAAGAAGGGCACCGATAAGATATACGGTGCCCGGCCCCTCCGCCGCGCCATCCAGACGCTCATCGAGGACCAGCTGGCGGAAGAGATGCTCGGTGGCAAGTGGCAGGCGGGCGACATCATCTACGTGGACGTGACTGAGGATGGCGAGACGCTGTCCTTTGCCAAGGGCGCGGGACAAATAATCGCCCCGGAGGAGCGCGTGCACATGGACATAGCTCCGGCCAGGAGCCAGTGGTCGGCGCCGCGTGCTCCTGCACCAGATAGCATATCCGCAGAGTAACTCGTATGATGGCTCCGCCAAAGGAGGGCGAAACCTCTTTTGGCGGAGCCATGTTTTTTGGCAGGGCTCAAACGACATGCATATGCGCGATCGTATTGAAGGCCGATTGCGCATGATTCTCGCGTATACTCTTGCATGTGTTGGACAATCTCATCGTAGGGGGGCGGCTCATTAAATGCAGAATATAAGTACAACCAAAAGCGTACGAGACCGCATAGACGAGGCGTTTCGCATGACGGCTCCAGGATCTCCTCTAAGGCATGCCTTGGACATGATCATCGCCGGTCATATGGGCGCACTCATCTGCGTGGGAGATGAGGAGAAGGTAATGGCCTCGGGAAACGACGGGTTTCCCCTCAACATCTCCTTTACCTCAAATCGCCTCTTTGAGCTCAGCAAGATGGATGGGGCCATTGTCATCGACCAAAGCCTTACGCAGATCCTTCGGGCAAACTATCACTTGAACCCCGATCCTGGACTTCCCACCAGCGAAACGGGCATGCGCCATCGGACGGCGGCCCGCATGAGCCTGCTTACTGATGCGGTTGTCATTTCGGTGTCGGAGCGCCGCCAGGTCATAAACGTGTTTGTGGACGGCAGGGGATACGAGCTCAAGACGGTGGCCGAGCTGATGGGATCGGTAAATCAGCTCATCTCCGCCATGCAATCGACGCGAGAGCGCCTTGACCACAAGCTTGCCCGCCTGACGTCGCTCGAGCTCCAGAATCAGGTCACGCTTGCAGACCTCACGGAAGTCTTCTATCTCTTTGAAGTGCTCACAACGGCGGGCGACGACCTCAAGTACATCATCGTGCAGCTTGGCAACGAGGCGCGCACGGTGCGTATGCAGCGTGACGAATTCCTTGGCGACCTCGATGACGAGTACTCGCTGATGATTCGCGACTATGCGGCGGATAGCTCCGAGGAAAACGCGGCGGCAATACGTCGCGCCCTTGACGACACGGCAAACTCGCAGGTCCATAAGGCGAGCAACATCGCACATCTGCTGGGTTACGACGACCTGCGCGAGGATTCGGTTATGACGCCGCTCGGCTTGCGCACGCTCTCAAACGTGTCAGTGGTTCGAGAGGGGATGGCCGAGCAGATCGTGGACGAGTACGGCTCGCTTCAAGACCTCATCGACCTTATTGACGAGAACCCCGACAATCTCGACAATCTTGAGGTCACAGGCGTGCGCAATCCGTCGATTCTGGCGGATACGCTCTTCCGCATGAGGGGCTCTCGCTCATGAGCGAGGGCTCTGCGTGCGCGTGCGCACAGGCACAGCTTGTGACGCCAAGGGAAGACGCGGCAGATACGTGTGCCATCATAGTCGCCGGAGGCTCGGGAGAGCGCTTTGGTGATCCGCGCGGCAAGCAATTCGTGGAGCTAGGCGGATTGCCGATCGCGGCTTGGTCCATTCTGGCCTTTTCGGAGGCGCCGAGCGTGGCGCAGATCGTGGTGGTGTGCTCAGAAAAGCGCGTACGGGAGATGCGGCATGACGTGCTCGACAGGCTTGAGCTTTGCCATGAGGTCGCCTTGGCGCCCGCAGGCGTTACGCGGCAGGATTCCGTCTTCTCCGGTCTCATGGCGTCACGGGACGATCTTCCGCTCGTGGCCATTCATGACGCCGCTCGCCCGCTCATCGAGGTGGAAACCATCGAGAACTGCTTGGCAGCCGTTCGTGGCCAGAAGGGCGTGGATGGGGCGATTTGCGCTTCGCGCTCCACCGATACGCTCAAGGTCGTGGATGAGTCGGGCCGTATAGTGGGGACGCCGGATAGGACTCAATACTGGTGCGCCATGACCCCTCAGGTCTTTTTGCGTTCCAAGATCTTGCGGGCACACGAGATGGCGTTGCTTCAGGGGTTTGAAGGCACGGATGACGCGAGTCTCGTGGAGCATGCGGGAGGTACGGTGCGGGTGGTAGAGTCCCCGCGCGACAACATAAAGATCACGGTGCCCGAGGACTTGGCCATTGCGGAGGCGACGTTGCGGGCGCGACTGGGTACGGCGTAGCTTGCAACGGGAAGGGAGCCTAGATGCTTCGTATAGGTCACGGATATGACGTGCATCAGTTTGCCGAGGGACGACGGTGCGTCCTGGGGGGCGTGGACATACCTTACGCGCGAGGCCTTCTGGGCCATTCGGACGCGGACGTGCTTGCGCACGCACTGGCCGATGCCGTCTTGGGGGCGGCACGACTGGGCGACATGGGGACGCTCTTTCCGGATACCGACCCCGCCTATGAAGGCGCGGACTCAATGGTGCTTCTGTCGCGCGTGGCTGCGCTGGTGCGTGAGCATGGCTTCACGATACTCGACGTGGACTGCACGGTGGCGGCGCAGGTCCCCAAGCTCTCCCCACACCGCGCGCAGATGCGGGCCAACCTCGCGTCGGCGCTCGGCGTGGATGTGGAGCAGGTGGGGGTGAAGGCCACGACGACCGAGCGGCTCGGTTTTGTTGGCCGCGAGGAGGGCATAGCCGCCTGGGCCGTTGCCCTCCTCAAAAGCTGACATGGTGACGGCTGACAGGACGACGAGGAACTGTCGGCTTTGACATGTGCGAGTGCTCAGCCCTTGCGCTATTATCTATGGGAAACCGACGGATAGGAGTCCGGATGCTTGTATACAACAGCCAGAATCACCGCAAGCAGGAGCTTGAGCCCATCGAGCCTGGCAAAATTCGCATGTATGTGTGTGGTCCGACCGTATACGATCAGATTCACATAGGAAATGGCCGCACGTTCCTGAGCTTTGACGTGATTCGCCGCTACCTCATGTACAAGGGCTATGAGGTTACGTTTGCCCAGAACCTCACCGACGTGGACGACAAGATCATAAATCGTGCCAACGAGCAGGGTCGCACGGCTGCAGAGGTCGCCGAGGAGTTCAGCGACAAGTTCATCGAGCAGATGCATCGCTTTGGCATTCTGGATCCCGACATTCGCCCTCGCGCCACACGTGAGATCGAGGCCATGCAAGGGATGATCGCATCGCTCATCGAGCAGGGCCATGCGTACGCGGTTCCCAGTGGCGACGTGTACTTCTCCGTGCGGAGCGACCACTCGTATGGCGTGCTTTCCGGACGCAACCTCGACCAGCTCCGCGCAGGCGAGCGCGTGGAAGTAAACGACGAGAAGCGCGACCCCTTCGACTTCGCGCTGTGGAAGGCGGCAAAGCCGGGGGAGCCGAGCTGGCCGAGTCCATGGGGAGAAGGACGTCCTGGCTGGCATACCGAGTGCTGTGCCATGATTCATCGCTATCTCGGTACGCCCATAGACATCCACGGAGGTGGCGCAGACCTCATCTTCCCACACCATGAGAACGAGACTGCCCAAGCCATGTGCGCTTGGCATGCTCCGCTGGCAAACGTGTGGATGCATGCGGGCATGCTCCAGATCAACGAGGAGAAGATGTCGAAGAGCCTGGGCAATTTCTATACGCTCAAAGAGGTGCTCGACCGGTATTCGGCAAATGCCGTGCGCATACTCATGCTGCAGACGCACTACCGCGCCCCGCTGGACTTTTCATTCGATCGCCTTGACGGAGCGGTGAGCACGTTGGAGCGTCTCGTGAGCTGCGTCAAGAATCTGCGGTGGGCTGCTGAGGCAGCGCCTCAAGACGGCCATCTCACGGAAGCCGATCGCGCGCTCGGGACCGAGATCGACGAGACCTACGCCGAGTTCACGGCGAGCATGGATGACGACTTCAACACCGCAGGTGGCTTGGCGGCCATATTTGGCCTCGTGACCTCGTCAAACAAGTACCTTTCCGAGGCGGCGGGCACCATCGAGACCGCCGTGACGCTGCGTGCCGCCGACGCGCTCGTGGAGCTGTGTGGCGTGCTGGGCATAGATTTGCAGCAGGAGATGGGCAAAGACGAGGAGCTTCCCTCGGAGCTGGTGTCGATGGCGGCGGAGCATGCGGGCTACGCTGGCACGAGCCCCTCAGAGGCGGCGGACGCCCTTCTTGATGCGCGCCAAGAAGCCCGTGCGGCCAAGAACTGGGGCCTGGCCGATGCGATACGAGACGGCATAGCGGCTCTCGGCCTCGTGGTGGAAGACACCGCAGCCGGCGCCCGTCTTCGCATGAAGAAGGACTAGCGCGACCCGCTGAGCACAACGCCGTTCTGCGCGTCCTTGTCAAGCGCCACATTGATTACCACGGCTTGTCCGAGCCGACCGTTCGAAAAGAAGGTGGGTCTTTCTCCATGGCAAAGAACCAATCTCGAAAACCTGGCCGTGACGTGCGTGGGGGTACGGGCAAGCGTGTGCGCAAGGGCGCCTCCCCCGCCCGCCCGTATCGCAAAGACGCCTCGCGCCACGGCTATCCACGTGCCGCCACAAGGAAGCGATCGGAGAGCATGGGCGCGTCAAACCTCATAGAGGGACGAAGGGCCTGTGCAGAGGCGCTTGACGCCCATATCCCGCTTAAACGGGCGCTGGTGGCGGCAAGCGCCGGGGAGAGGGACCGCACGCTGGACGAGCTGGTAGTGCGGATCGAGCAGGCAGACGTGCCGGTGGAGTATGTGGCGCGTGACCGGTTGGATTCGCGCTCCTCTCACGGCGCCCATCAGGGCATCATGCTCGAGGTGGAGCCGTTTGAGTATGCCGCCCTCGGCGACGTGATCGCCGCGGCTGGCGAGGGGGATGCGCTGGTCTTGTTGCTCGACCACGTTACCGACGAGGGCAACTTTGGCGCAATCGTGCGTACGGCTGAGGTCGTAGGGGCAGCGGGCGTGGTCGTGGCGAATGCGCGCGCCGCTCGTGTGGGCACGGCGGCATACAAAACGTCTGCCGGCGCGGTTCTTCACGTGCCCATAGCCCAAGTGCCAAACCTTGCGACTGCCATAGAGCAGCTGAAAGATGCCGGCTTCTGGGTGGGCGCCGCCACTGAGCACGCGCACGACGACGTATGGCATGCTCCGCTCGATGGCCGCATCTGTCTTGTGATGGGGTCTGAAGGCTCGGGCGTCTCTCCGCTGGTGCGCAAGAAGTGCGACTTCGAATGCAAGCTTCCGCAGCGTGGCCGCGTGGAGTCGCTCAACGTGGCCCAGGCCGCGACGGCGCTTTGCTACGAATGGCTTCGTCGCGCTATGAGCGAGGAGCAGGACACATGACGCACGCCAACCTGCCTCTTTTGCTCGTAGACGGCTACAACGTCATAGGTGCCGATCCGCGCTACCAGGCAGTCGTGGACGAGCATGCCGGTGCAGGTGCGCTTGCTGACGTGGCGTCGCTCTCCCGCGATCCCTATGGGCACGATCCGTTCGATTCGGCGCGTTACCAGCTGGCTTCCGATGTGGCGACGTATGCCCAAGGTCGCTATGAGGCCGTCGTGGTCTTTGACGCGGCGGGCAATCTCTCGGATCATCGGCCTTCCTTCAGCCCGGGCGGCGTGCGTATGGTGTTTTCTCGCACGGGAGAGTCTGCCGACACGGTAATCGAGCGCTATGCCACGCGTGCCCGCAACCAAGGCAGGGAAGTGCTGCTCGTCACCTCCGACAATGCGATTCGCGCAACGGTAGGCGGCATTCCCGTCACGTGCATATCGAGCCGTCTTCTCGCGCATGACATGGCGGTGACCAATTCAGAAGTGCACGTTGCCCAAGAAGAACGCTCCCACATGCGCATGACTTTGGAAGATCGTCTTGATCCTGCCGCTCGCGAGAGGCTTTGGAAGCTGCTGGGAAGATAGCTTTATCTGGGATTGCGCTGTGTCACAGGTATATGAAAGGTGACCCTTATGGAGTTTGTCAACAAGAGCTTTCGCTTGTCATTGCAAGTCTGTGATGAGGTGTC
Source organism: uncultured Coriobacteriaceae bacterium (assembly GCA_902772085.1). Classification (GTDB taxonomy): domain Bacteria; phylum Actinomycetota; class Coriobacteriia; order Coriobacteriales; family Atopobiaceae; genus RUG440. The sequence goes on from CACXZL010000002.1 coordinate 45,361, forward strand.
TGAGCTCATCAACGAATTCTGCTCTCAGAGACGGGTGAAGAGGGAGGACGCGGTTCGCTGCCGCTTGGTCGCCGAGAATTGCCTTACGCAATGGCTCAGCCATGGCTTTGAAAACGGCGACCTGACGTTGCGTATGGGCATGCGCCTTCGGACGCATTTTGTGACGTTGGAGCTCAAGGGTTCACAGTACGATCCGACCGAAGTGCGCGATGATGAGTTTGGCCAATTTGTCGATGGCGTCATAGTCAATCTGGGCCTCGAGCCAGAGTATAGCTACAATCACGGTCGCAACTGCATAACGTTTATGCTGAGGCGAAAGCCCCAAAACCAGTTGGCGGTGTTGGCGTTTGCGCTGTTCAGTGCAGTGGTGATAGGCTCTCTTGGCATGTTGTTGTCTGACGACGTGAGGGGGGCCCTTCTGACGGGCGTCGTACAGCCCTTGAACGACGCGTTCTTCCATGTCCTCACCTGCATAGCGGGGCCGATGGTCTTCCTCTCCGTCGTGTGGGGAATCTATGGCATAGGGGATATGGAGACCCTAGGGCGCATCGGCAGGCGCCTGCTGCTCCGTTACCTGCGCGTCGGTTTTTTGGCAGGGTGCTGCGCGATGCCGTTGTTTTTCCTGCTCGGTCCCGGCCTTTCGCAGACTTCAGGTGCTGATGCCAGGCTCTCTTCGATCGCGGACATGGTGTTTGGCATCATCCCGAGCAACGTCGTGGAGCCCTTCTCTACCGGCAACACACTCCAAATCATATTCCTTGCGGTGGTGGTGGCGCTCGGCTTGCTTTGTCTGGGGCAGCGCACCAAAGTCGTGGCGGATATAGTCGACCAGACGAACGCTCTTGTGGGCTTTCTCATGGGTATCGTGGGCAAGTTCGTGCCGCTGCTTGTCGCCTTGGTTGTGATCGACATGATCTGGGCGGGAAAGATTAGCGCCGTGATCGGCATTTGGAAGGTCGTGCTCGCCGTGCTCGCCGCACTCATCCTCATGGGAGTTGCCTTTTTGCTTCTGACTTCGATGCGCCGCAGGGTCAGCCCGCTCCTGCTTGCGAAGAAGTGGTTGCCCGTATTCACAATAGCTTTCAGCACGGCATCCTCCATGGCGGCATACGGTACGTGCGTAAGGACCCTTGAGAATCGGCTTGGCGTTGACCACTCTTTTACCAACTTTGGACTCCCGCTTGGCATCGTGATGCAACGTGCGGCGAGCACCGTCTATCTCTTGCTCGATATGTTCTATTTTGCCAATCAGTACGATGTGTCGTGCGACTTTGTATGGCTGGTCACGGCATTGCTTGTCTGCTGGATTATGGCCATCGCAACGCCACCAATACCTGGCGGCGGTACCGTGGTGTTGACCATGCTGTTTGCGCAGCTGGGCATTCCTCAGGAGGCGTTGGGCATTGCAATGGCGTTCGAGGTGGTCGCCGACTTCCCCGTCACCGCTTTTGATCAGGTCGGCATACTGACGACAATCACCAACGTCTCAGCCGAATTAGATATGCTCGATGAGGATGTGCTGCGCGCGGAGATCGAGTAGGGGCGTCAAAGGACGGCTTTTTGCGACTGTGAACGATTCCGCCAAAGGGACCACGGAGGGCGACAGGGGGCAGACTGTCCGAAAACCGCATTTGAGCCTGACGTAGCCACAAAGGAATCTCTTAACGCTGAGTGTTACTTTCTTGTTACGCTCTGGCCGTGGTATGCTTCTTGGAGACTGTTTCAGCTGTTCCCTCCATAAACGCATATGCAAGACGGGGTGATTCCTATGACAAGCACACATCGCCAAAGATCATTGCTGGCCATCGTCGGAGCGCTTTGTACGGGGGTGCTTCTGCTGTCGCCTCTCGTTGCGCGTGCCTACGGCGAGGAGCTGGGAGGCTACTACTACACTACGGACGGTGGCAGGGTGGATGCGAAGCCCGGCGACGCGTGGGCCAAGGCGCTGGAGCTTCAAACGGGGATGGGCATCACCGGCGACTACACTCCGTCCGGCCATCTCTATGTAAACAATGGCAAAAAAGTGTTTGTAGAGCTCAACGGCCATGTGCTCAATCGCAACCTCTCCAGTTGCCAGGATGATGGAGAGGTCTTTTATGTGGAGGACAACGCCACGCTTACGGTGTATGGAGGTGCGGAGAAAGACCTCTTGGCGGGAGAGGACATCACCAACACCGTGCGGGCGTGGGTGACCGACTCCTCGGGAAACTTGTCGCAAAGCACGACATCCGTGCGTGGCGGCGTTATAACGGGTGGCTCCGGTGGCGCCGGCATAGGTGGAAACGTTGGCACGGTCTCCCTTTCGCTCGCACATGCAGGGGACTCCATTACGGCCAGCTCTTATGCGTGCGACACGTTAGAGATGCAAAGCGATTTGAGGTTCTCCGATGGTGCCGATACGGTAACCGCAGAGGAGGTGCTTGGGTCTTCGGGCAAGACGCTTGTGTTGCGAGACGAATGAAACGCCTCTGCGTCTTGAAGATTCCCTTTTGTGCGCGCAGGGCGTTTCGAGATGTGGTAATATAAAGTCTCTCGCCAGAGTGGCTCAATGGTAGAGCACCGGCCTTGTAATCCGGCGGTTATGGGTTCGATTCCCATCTCTGGCTCCAGAAACCCGCAGGTCAAGCCATAAATTTGGTTTGACCTGTTTTCTTTTGTGTGACTTCTGGGAGACACCGAGACAACGGGACGGGACAACGGGGACGGAGGGTGTCGTCACTAACGAAATGAGTCTTCTACCTATTTCCGGCTTCAGATGGGCGCGCGGGTTTCTTCTTGTTCAAATCAATGGATGGGGAACCTGTCTTGAAATCCACTTCCACAGGGGCCCGACGCACTTGTGGGAGAGAGGGGCTCTGGTAAGGCAGCGGTCTTCGATGCTTTAAAACTGGTGCTTCAAGACGCTGCCGATGAAATTCCTGGTCGTTTTACCGCGCAAATCGAGCGACCACCTGAGAGGGCGCAGGACGTCACTTCGTCGCGCCAACGACAGAAAGGACCTTATGGGCATCAAATGGGCCTTAGAACGGCCCTACGGAGTTTGCCCAGCTAGACGGGCTGTTTTATGGGACCATCTGCGGGAACGGACTGCCACGAGGAGTGCGGTCGGCCGTCGGTGGCATAACGTGCCCCGCAAAACCCCAGCTAAACGGCTCGGAAAACGGGGCTGTTTTGCTCGCTCGACGGATATAGCGCTGGAAAGTGGCGCACTTGACCTCGTGTTTTGCTGGGCTCGAGTTACCCATATGGGCGACGATACGCTCAAAATACGTCCCGTTATAGAAAAAAATATGA
>CACXZL010000003.1 GCA_902772085.1 uncultured Coriobacteriaceae bacterium
CATGGAACAAGAGCATCCGGCAAACTGTAGCGGAGTGACGGTCATCCTACCTTCAGACCAGACCCGAAAAAAGGACTCAATTCCGAAACCCGTGGGCGAGGCGGAGGCGCGTGACCATATGGGGGAGGGGGGCGGTTCACGCTTGCGGGAGGCGGCCCCGCCCTCGGGTCACAGGGCAGCCCCGATGCGCAATAGGTTGCGTACCTCTTGCCGTAAGCGTCCGAGGCAAACGCCTGCAAATCGTTTATCATTTTTGTTAACTGCAATCGTTACAAGAACGGCAGGTCTGCTCGCTTCGTGGAAGTGGCGCCGACGCTCTGCACGGCGGGGATAGGAGGCCGGATTATATGGCACGATATCGCATAGGGCTTATGGGCACGCACGCCGCCATAGACTACACGAGGACAATTCGCCTCGGCGTGCAAAACACGCTTGAAGAGGCGGGTCATACCATGGTGATCGTTGCCGATCTCATGCCCTACTTTACGCATACCGATGCCGAGGAGCACCTGCGCGTCGCCTGCGAAATCGCCTCTCGCATAGACCTCGACGCCATCATTGTGCCAGCCGGGTGCTTTGCGGTGCATCTCTCGGGAAACAACGAGAAGGCGCTTGAGATCGTGCGTACCCTCGATCCCGCGCGCACGATTGTGATGGAACGCGCGATCCCTGGATACCGGTGCGTAAACAAGGACAACGTTCCCGGCATGCGCGAATGCATGCGCCATCTTATAGAGACCTGCGGATTCAAGAGGATTGCGTTCATAAGCGGGTCGGCGACAAGCCAAGGCGCACGCGAGCGCGAATCCGTCTACTTCGAGGAGATGGCGGCCCACGGCCTGGACACTCCTCCCTCGCTCTTTGCGCGCGGAAACTTCACGGGCGACTGTCCTGAGGTCGTAGAGCAGATTCTCGACAACAACCCCGACGTGGAGGCCATAGCCTGCGCTACGGACATGATCGCCTACGATGCCTACGACGTGCTTCGTCGTCGTGGGCTCGTCGTTGGGGAGGACGTTGCGATTACGGGGTTCGACGACTATCCTCGCTCGGCGAACCAGGACCCCCCGCTCTCCACCGTGCATATGACGGGCTACGACTTGGGCGCCGCCGCCGCGCGCGAGGCAATCCGTCTCTGCGAAGGATCCGAGCAGCGCGAGCAAATCGTCGCGAGCACGTTTATTGCGCGCGGCTCGTGCGGCGAAGGCGTTCGCAACGGCATCGAGCACTTCCGCGAGCTTCTTCGCCATCGACCTTTCCCGCAGGAGGAGTTTGTTTCGCTCTTTCTCTCGGCCACGCTGCCCATGGCGGGTCGGGGCATACGCGAGGACTTTCGCAAGCGCATGGACGAGTTCTTGCACAAGGTTCGAGCGGCCTACGTACGCCATCGCGCATGTCCACACAGAGATGACCTGCTGTTTTCTTCCCAAGACCTCTCGGCGCTCTTTCGAAGCGACTACAGCCAGCACCTCTCCCTGGAGGGCTTCCACACGATGACGATCACGCTGCTCGAGGCTCTGCTCGAAGAGTCGCCTCAGGAGGACGCCACATGGGTCATCGAGCAGATATCGCACCTGCATCTGCGCTTGTCGCGCCTGCTCATCACCGCCCAGCAGACTACCATCCTTACCATGGACAAGCGCGAGTGGTACACCTTTCACATGGCGGACGACGCGCTGCGACGTGACGACAACCCGGCGGTTGCCCATGAGCTCCTGCTGGGAGAGTTCTCGAAGATCGGGATAAACGCGGCAGCGCTGTTTTTACTCCCAGAGTCCGTGGTGTCCATAGGCGCGCGGGCCTTAGCCCTTTCCGACACCCTGCTTCCCGTGGGGAGCTACCGACAGGGCAAGGTGGAGGTGGCGCACGACACGCGTCCCATGCTGCTGCAAGAGCTCCTCGCCGAGACGCTGCCCCAAGACGAAGCCGTCGACGTATGCACGGTGAGCGGCATCATGGCAGGCAACGAGCTTCTGGGCATTGCCGTGGTAGACGGTGGCTCGCTGAGCGACAACGGCCAGATGATGGCGTTTCTCAATCTTGGCTTTGCATTCAAGCACCTGCAAATGATTGCGAGCGACCGCGAGATGAACCAGCTGCTCAACAAGAACAACCTCCTGCTCCAGCAGCAGTCCCAGCACGACGAGCTGACGGGCCTGTTGAACCGTCGCGGCTTTACCAATGGCATACAGCGGCTGCTTCCCGACTACCTTGGGTGCAGGGCGGCTATTCTGTTCCTCGATCTCGACGGGCTCAAGACCATAAACGACACGCTTGGCCACGACGTGGGTGATGAGGTCATCCGTGCTACGGCAAGCGTCCTAAAAGAGGTGTTGGGCGGGGAAGGGCTGCTCTGCAGGCTTGGCGGCGATGAATTCGTGTCGTTTTTGCCCCTGGGCATGGCGCTCGACATGCAATCGGTTGTGGAGAACGTCCAGACTGCAACGGATGCGTTCAATGCGACGCACGACGTTGCGTACCAGATGTCTATATCGGTGGGTGGCGTAGAGTTCGTGGTGGATGGCCAGACGCGAGAACGGATCTCCGAGCTCATGGTGGAGGCCGACACGCGCCTCTACGAGATGAAGCGACGTCGCAAGCAAAGCCGTCGCTACGCGTCATAACGCGCCGCTACGCAAGTGCAGGCGGAACCGTAATCCATTGGAACGAGCGTCATACCGAATTAAACGTAAGAAAACTTGCGTGGAAAGAAGATAACAGATAGAATCCTTTCTGTAATAGAAAGGATTGCCATGCCAACGCGCACTCCCATACCTGTCCAGCGCGCTCAGAGAGAGGTTGCCGCGCACCTGAGCCTTGCCCGCCGCCAGCAGCGAATCACGGTGGAGCTTTTGGCCGATCGCGCGGGCATCTCGGTGCCCACGCTGCGGCGCCTGCTCAACGAGGGCGTGGGCTCGCTGGAGAACTACCTGCGCGTGGCAAGGGTGCTCGGTCTGCTTGATGCGACGGTGGCGGCCAGCGATCCGCTAAACACGCCGATGGGTCGTCTCCGGGCGGACGAGGACACGCCGCAACGCGTGCGGAGGTGACTGCGATGGAGCTTCGCGTGACGGTTCAGCTTGACGGGGTGGACGTGCCCTGTGGGACGCTCTATACCAACGTTCGTCGTGGACAGCAGAGTGCGAGCTTTGCCTACGACCGATCATACATCCTGCGCAAGAATGCCTTCGAGATTTCTCCCGACCTCCCATTGGGCGAGGCGACGATTCATTCGGCTGGCAAGCCGCTTTTCTTTGCTTTTGAGGACTGCATGCCCGACCGATGGGGTCGCAACCTCATGATGCGCGCGGAGCGAAGGGCGGCTCGGGAAGACAAACGTGCGGCTCGCTCGCTCTGGGAAGGTGACTACCTCGTAGGGGTGAGCGACGTCGCACGTCAGGGAGCGCTTCGGGTATGGTTCGAGGGCGTTGCCTTGGCACCTGACGAGGTGGGTGTACCGCGCGAGACCGATCTTCCCAAGCTTCTTGCGCAGGCTGACCTCTCCGCCAGAGACATGGACGCGGATGTTCGCGATCTCCTGATGGCCGGCTCCTCTTTGGGCGGTGCGCGGCCCAAAGCATCCGTCATCGGTGAGCATGGCCAGCTTTGCATAGCCAAGCTTCCCAAAGCCGACGAAGGCGCTATGGAAGACGTCTGCGCGTGGGAGCATGTCACCTTGGCGCTTGCCATGCGCTGCGGGATCGAGACTCCCAACGCAAGGCTGGTTCGTCTGCCCAAGGGCCAGTCGGAGCGCGCCCTCCTGGTGCTCGATCGATTCGATCGTGCGGGTGCAAGGCGTATTCCGTATTTGAGCGGCATGTCTGCGGTGCAGGGAGTTGACGGGGGGAGCTACTCCTACTTAGAGCTCGTCGACTTCTTGGAGTGGAATGGAGCGAATCCGACCAAGGACATACGCCAGCTTTGGCTACGACTGCTCTTTTCCTGCGCCATTGGCAACACGGACGACCACATGCGCAACCACGGCTTCCTCCGCTCAGATGAGGGCTGGAACCTTGCGCCCGCCTTCGATGTGAATCCTACGGAGGGTGATGGCGAGAAGTACCTGAGCTGTGCGGCAGACTTCGACGAGCGACTTGCCGTGCCGCAGACGGCACTCGACGTATGCGAGGAGTTTCGCATGCGGCGCAGCGATGCGATTCTTGTGGCCAGAAACATGGCACGCGAGCTTGCTGCTTGGCGGCGGCTCGCCGTTGCCGACGGCATTTCGCGGGGATCCATATCCCGTATGAAGAGCTGCTTTGACGCCGCCATCGAGCGTCTGGGTACCTGTTGCTAGTGGTTGGCTGGCCTTCCGTGTCTCACGGTATCTATTAAGAACATCTGGAGGAATAAATCGAAAGAGCGAATTGCGGGAGGCGAGTACGGCTCACCTAGAGGGGTCCTGGTGCCACGTGGGACCCTGCTATTCGTCTCGTGCAGAGAAGAACGCTCGACTGGAACGAAAAACCCGTCCCCTGCTCCGCCCTGTGCTATGCTTGTGATACATATGGGCATTGCCACGGTTGTCGTAACGGGCACCGGCGGCTACTACGGTACCGTAACCAAAGAGTTCAATATCGTTGTTGTTCCCGATGTCCCCACGCTCATGTTCACGACCGCGCAGCTCGTGCTTGGCGAACAGATTGTCATGCGATTTGGCCTCTCGGTGCCGGAGGGCCTCGACGTGAACGATGGCGAGGCAGTGTTTGAGATTGGGGGCAGAAGCGCACGGAGCTCGGATTCGATTTCTTTGAGTGACGCCGATACAAGCGAGGAAACCGGGACTCGCGGCTTCTATTTCGAGCTGTCTTCCGTTGAGATGGCCGAGCCCATTACCTGCACGTTTGCCTATGGGAACGGCGAGACGGTGAGCAAGACCTGCTCCGTCATGGATTACGTGAGGTCGGTTGACGAGCGTGCAGACGAAATCGATGACCCAAACATGATAGCATGCGTGCATGCCATGGCAAACTACGGGCACTACGTACAGCCGTTCCTCGCAACGTACTCTCCTTCGCCTTGGACGCTGGGTACGGACTACAGGGAGATGGAAAAGTGCTACCCCGAAATGAACGACGTGGAAGCCGCCAAGGCTGCGCTGAATAATATGCCCAGTGCATCAGGTTTTGGCAAGGACTCCATCAAGGTGTCATTCTCGCTGAATCTGAATTCTTGTATCACGTTTGATGTGTATCTCGCTCCCAAGAATGAGGGAGGCACGGTGACGGTAAGCAGTGCAAAGTTAGAAAACAGCGACACAAACTATGAGGCTGAGATCCAGGCTGATGGATGGTACAGGATACATATCGAGGGATTAAAGACTTATCAGCTAAATAATGATTTAATAATAAAAGGGACAGCCGATGACTATGCATATACGGTTTGGGTTCGTCCTATACAATACGCGACCATCGTGCTAAACGGTGACTACGACAGCGTGTACAAAGAAGCCATGGCGGCACTCTACTATTACTACGATTGGTCGACCAAGGTTCTTTAGCTTTAGACGTGGAGACCAGACAAGGGGACAGGTCACTTGTCTGGTCACAGCAGACAAGGGCGAGACAAGGGGCAGGTCACTTGTCTGGTCACAGCAGACAAGTGACCGGCATCGTCTATGGATGATGTGGACAACAACCCCTCGAGCTACATTGCGAAGAGAGAAGGCAGGGTCCTCGCGGCTATCGCCAGGCCTTGGCGGGCTATCATCAGGCCTTGGCGCAGCCCGACCCATTGGTCACGCCATATTCCATGAGTGGGTCTCACACCTCTTAACAAGTGAACCACTCTCAATGACAAAGAAGCGGCGATCGACTGAATCTTGCATGCGTCGTTGGTATCACAAAAGCTGTAACTTTTTGCGTACCGGCCACTAGTGGGGCATTCCACGAATAACTGGGCGTTGCGCACGCCCTCCCGAACGCCTTCGTCCCGTGCCTGCCTCGTAGCGCGACCAGTGCTCCTTCGCCGGGCGCAGCGCGGATTCGGCCCGGCGGTTCGCGCATGCAGCCCGGTGATCTGTGGGGCGCCCCGCCGGGCCAGCCCCGCAGAGAAGCGGCTGCTCGGGCGGCCCTTGTTAGCTCGAAGAGATCGTTTCGGCCTGCCGCGCGGGCCCGTCGGCCGTTGGCCCCTCGCGCACGCGGAGGCGCGCAGGCCCCTCGCCCGTCGTCGTGTCCGCTTGTGCACACGGGGCACTCGACGGTGTGCACAAGCGGACAAGGGCGGCGCGATGCGGCCGGTCTCGTGTCCGTTTTTGCACACGCGTGGGCGTCCCGTGTGCAAAAACGGACAGGAACTGTGCCATTCTGCCGGTCCCGTGTCCGACTTTGCACACGCCAATAGGCGGCGTGTGCACAAACGGACAGGAACTGTACCATTCTGCCGGTCCCGTGTCCGACTTTGCACACGCCGTAAGCCAACGTGTGCACAATCGGACTCGTAATCGCCCGAATCGGCATCCGCGTGTCCGACTTCGCACACGCGTGGGCGTCCCGTGTGCAAAAACGGACAGAAGCGGCGCGACACGGCCAACCTCGTGTCCGACTATGCACACGCACGAGCACCCCGTGTGCGCAAACGGACACGTCCCGTCACCATTCGCCACGCGAGCGTTCGCTTGCGCACGCGGCCGCTCAGATCGTGTGCGAATGCGGGCATCGAAGCGCCGGGACCGACCTCCGCGCGTCCGGAAGGGTGCGCGCGGCGGGGGCGCGCAAGGCCGAACGTGCCCCCGTCTTCGCCGTCCGCCGACGCGTCTGCCACGCGCGCCGCGACTTCAGCCGCGTGCACGTTCGGACGGCCCTGGCGGCGGCCCGCACGCGGGCGCCGCGCGTCGTGGCCCGCCCGAGACGGGGTCGCGCCATGCCCTCCTAGTGGAGCGTTCCACAAATAACCAAGCGTTGCGCGCGCCATCCCGGACTCCCTCGCCCCGGGCGACCCGCTCATGCCGCCCAGTTGTTTGTGAACGATCCACTAGAGGCAGGTGACGCTCTCTTGGCTTGCTACCGAGGTCGTCTGCATGAAGTTCTTCATTTCTTGCGCTAGAGCAGATTGTGCTCATCGAGCGCGCTTTTGAGCTCTTCGTATAACTCCTGACTAGGTATGCCGAGACCCGACGAGTAGAGGATCGCCTCCGTGAGACGTATAGCTCGCCTGCCTTGCTCTATCGCGCTTATGAATGACTGAGTGGCATGGAGACGATGAGCGAGCTCTTTTTGGGTGATTCCCGATCTCTTGCGTATGGCCTTTAGGGTTTCTCCTATGAGTTTATTGGCTTCTTCCTGAATTACGGCGTCTTGACGCATATACTTCCCTCGCTATGAAATAGATTGACATACCAATAGGCATGATTCATGTCCTGATGGTCTACCACGCCATACCTTCGCATAAAATGTTGAACCTGAAAAGTTGTAACTTATATACGACCAAGTATGACTCTTATGCAATCATCGTTTTTTGTGGCCGGCATATGCTTTGAGGACATCGACAACGCGATGCGCAACGGCGAAGAAGCACAGAGTGTCGGTATGGACGAGTCATGGCTTTGTCCGTTGCGGTTTTGATTTGTTTGACACCGCAAAGCCCTTGGCATACCATTGTCATGTTAACTGGACTTTTGTTGACAAAGCGTCTGTTTAGAAACTAGAGGTATGGCCATGAGCACACGCGACCTACATATGCATGTCGTTGTGTACGCATGCTATCTCGTGATGGCGACAACTGTCGCAGATATAGTGAGGTAGGTTTCATGGCCGTTCGGAGTGCAGCAAGAGCGGCAGCCTGCTTTAAGCCAAAGACCTATCGCTACGTTAAGCGTGCCTTGGATTTGGGCATTTCATTGCTCGTGGCTGCAGTTGGTGCCATACCAGTCGCTATGACGTGCATAGTCATACGACTTGAGTCCTCGGGGGCACCCTTGCTCCGGCTCGATAGGGTAGGGCGTGACGGTGCACTTTTTGGGATGTTTAAGCTTCGCACGATGTATGAGGATGCTGAAGAACACATAGAAAGTTATCTTACACCCGACCAGCTTGCAGAATGGGAAGCGGAGCATAAATTAGATGACGACCCACGCATCACAAAGGTAGGTCGTTTTTTGCGCAAGACATCGCTTGACGAGTTTCCACAGTTCCTAAACGTGATCATGGGGGATATGAGCATTGTGGGGCCACGGCCTGTGACGGTAGAAGAGCTGGAACGCTATGGAGATGATGTCGATACGGTGCTCTCGGTAAGGCCAGGCGTTACCGGGTATTGGCAGGCGTTTGCGCGCAATGACGCGACGTGGGAATCGGGTGAGCGTCAGGAAATGGAGATGCACTATGTGCTGCATATCACTCCTGCCTTCGACGCCCGCATTATCTTGAAGACGTTTGGGGCCATTTCTGGTCTTACGGGAAAATAACGCTTCGCTCTGATTGCTACAGGGCGTATGGACCTGGGCATTCAGGCGGGAGGCCAGGTATGAAGGGGGAACGGTGATGCACGTTATATTGCTTTCGGGTGGTTCTGGTACTCGTCTTTGGCCCTTATCGAATGCGATGAGGCCGAAGCAGTTCTTGCAGGTCCTTCGCGATGACGAAGGGATGCCTGAGTCAATGGTGCAGCGTACCGTGAGGCTCGTGAAGGCCCAAAGCGCGGAGGCAAGCATTACGGTGGCTACGAGCGAAGACCAGGTCGCGGCTATCAAGGAGCAACTGAGTGGAGACTATGCGTTGTCCGTCGAGCCGCAACGACGGGATACGGCTCCTGCCATAATGCTTGGTGCGGCCCACTTGGCATGGAGTCAAGGTGCCTCGCCTGACGACGCGGTGGTCGTGATGCCTATCGACACCTATGCTGATCCAGCATACTATGCGAACGTAGCGCGTTTGGGACGTGCCGTTGAGTCAAACAAGGCCGATCTGGTCCTTCTGGGTGTGAAGCCCGACCACCCGAGCACAAAATACGGCTATATCGTGCCCGCGTCCACAGAGGGTGAGATATGTGACGTCTCACGTTTTACCGAGAAGCCCGACAAGCGCACGGCGGAGGCACTGATATCCCAGGGCGCCTTGTGGAACTGTGGCGTATTTGCCTTCAAACTTGGCTGGCTACTCAAGCTGGTGTCTACCTACTCATCGGCAACGAGCTATGACGATCTTCGCGCTCGTTATGCGGAACTGCCAAAGAACAGCTTTGACTACGAGGTCGTAGAGCGTGCACAGTCCGTATGCGTGATACCCCATGAGGGGACATGGAAAGACCTCGGCACGTGGGACGCGCTCTGCGAAGAGCTCTCCGAGCATATATCCGGTCCTGCTACGGTGGATGATGCGGACGCCAAAGACGTGCATGTGATAAACGAGCTAGATGTACCCGTAGTGGTGGCAGGCATCTCCAACGCCGTGGTGGTGGTATCGTCCGAAGGTGTACTCGTGGCGAGCAAAAGCGCAAGTTCCGATATCAAAGGTCTTGTTGAGACGGCGTCAAAGACACGCCCAGGTGCGACGTCGGAGCATGGAGGGCGCGTGCAGTGAAAGTTGCGCTGGTACATGACTGGCTCATAGGCAATGCGGGCGGCGAGCGTGTATTGCTTGATTTCCATGAGATATGGCCTGACGCTCCGATTTATACCCTGGTATACGATAGGCAGCGAGCTCCGAGCTGGACGCACGCGTGCGACGTCCGCACGACGGCCTTGCAGAAGGTGCCGGGAGCCGTGAGCCATCACAAGCTGCTTCTCTCATGGATGCCTCGTGCGTGGGAGGCGCTTGACCTTACAGGATACGATTTGGTGGTGAGCTCATGCATGAGCTGCTGCAAGGGCGTTCTTACTAGACCCGACGCTCTGCATGTGTGCTATTGCCACTCACCCATACGATACGTATGGGACCTTTACTACGAGTACCTTGAGGGGACCGACCCTGTACGTCGTGCCGCCATGAAACGCGTCATTCCCAAGGTGCGTGAGTGGGATTTCCTCGCCGCTCAACGTGTGGATGAGTTTGTGTCGAATTCCGATTACGTGGGTAAGCGAATCCGCAAGTTCTATCGTCGTGATTCGGTGACCATTCATCCCGCGTCTCCGGTGCGCTTTGACGAGGTGTGCGAGGCGGGCGAGTATTATCTTGTGGTATCGCGTTTTGTGAGCTACAAGCGCGTGGACCTTGCCATCGAGACGTGCAACCGCTTGGGCCGGAAGCTCGTGGTGGTAGGGTCGGGGGGAGAAGACGAGAATCGCTTGCGGGAGCTTTCGGGTCCTACGGTGGAGTTTGTTGGCGCCGTGAGCGACGATGAGCTTGCCGGCCTGTATGCGCGTGCTCGCGCGTTCCTCTTTCCCGGAGTCGAGGACTTTGGCCTTACGCCGATCGAAGCCATGAGCGCGGGGGTTCCCGTGCTTGCATATGGAAAGGGTGGTGTCCTGGAGACGGTCGTGGATGGCCAGACGGGGCTGTATTTCCATGCACAGACACCAGCTGCGCTGTCCGAATGCATCGAACGATTTGAGCGAGATGGCGTACAGCTCACACGTGATGAAATCGCAGCGTACGGAAGAGAGTTCTCCCGCGAACGGTTCCAACGCGAATTCGGCGGTTTAGTACGGCAAAAGCTTGAAGAGTATGGCATCAAAGAATAGGGGAGGCGCACTCGATGCTCACCGCAGCCATAAACGGCAAGTTTCTCTCAGACCGTATGCAGGGCATCGTGCGCTATGCACGAGAGCTCGTTGTCGCCTTGGACGATGTGCTGGACGAGAATGATCGCGTGGTGCTGGTGGTACCGCCCGATGCGCAAGATGTACCGGCATTCAGTCACATCGAAGTGGTCCAATGGGGCAGGCTCAAAGGAATAGCGTGGGAGCAGCTTGACTTTGCTCGATACCTGCGCAAGCACAAGGGGTTCTTATCGCTGAACCTCTGCAACGTGGCGCCCATAGTCGCTCCAGCTGGCGTCACGACCGTTCATGACGTGATGTATCGCACCTGCCCCGAATTTTATACGTCGCCACGAAACAAAACCTCGCGGCTTTGGCACTGTGCGCAATACCGCTTTCTTGCGTGGCATGAGCTCATGCTTCTTACGGTGAGCGCATACAGCAAAGCCGAGATAGAGCGATGCTATCCCCACTCTCGCGGCAAAGTGCGTGTGGTGCCCAATGGCTGGCAGCACGTATGCTCCTACGTGGAGGCGACGGATTGGCAAGAGAGATACCCCGAGCTGATTCCGGGGGAGTATTTGTTTTCCATGGCTACGTTGGCACGAAACAAAAACGTGCGGTGGATTTATGAGGTGGCGAGGCGCAATCCTGATGTGACCTTTGCCATTGCGGGCATGCGCTATGAGACAGATGGCGTATCGCATCCGTCCAACGTGCGGCTCTTGGGATTCGTGCCGGACGACGACGCTTGCGCGCTCATAAGGAATTGCAAGGCGTTTCTGTATCCGTCACTTTACGAGGGATTTGGCTTGCCGCCTCTGGAGGCCCTGGCGCTTGGGGCTCAGGTGATTTCCTCAAACGCGACGAGCCTTCCTGAGGTGTTGTGTGACGCTGTCCACTACGTGGATCCGCGAGACTATGAGGTGGACATAGACGTTCTGCTAGGAGAGCCGGTGGGACCTGCACGGCACGCACTGGATGCCTACTCATGGCACAAATCAGGCAAGCTTCTCGTGCAAGCGTTGCAAGAAGCCCTGACGTCTTCGGACCAGTCACAGGTTTTACGGTTTGGAGCTCCGAAGGGGCGGTCCTGCGAGACGAGCGGCGTTGTGGATGATCCGCGCGCAGTTCCGCAGCGAAGCGAGGACTGTCTGAGCACGGATGGCCACAACGCCGCTCGTCTCGCAGGACCGCCCCACCCGAAACAAGCTCAGCCGAAGCAGGTGGTCACCACATGAAGGTGTGCGTAAACGTCAAGCCGCTTGCCGGCACGATTACCGGCATTGAGCGCTATATGCTCGAGAACCTGATCCGCATGGTCTCCCTCGCGCCTGCATATGGCGTGGAGCTGGAAGGAGTTTGTCCACGTGGCTCGATTCCGCCGCAGACGGAGCTCAAAGAGCTTCACGTGCGCGAGGTCGATGGGAGAGGGATTCGTTTTTTGCGGCGTGTGCGGGCATATCTGCGCAGGGAGAACGCGCTTTATGTAAACATGAGCGGCGGCATCGCCCTGCGCGGAGGCGTTGCGATGTTTCACGATGCGCGTCCGGCACTTCATCCGGAGTTCGACTCTCGTGGATCACGCATTCGCTTCAATTCCGCCCTCGCGTATGCGCGCAGGTGTGCCGCGAAGGTGGTGGCTCCGTCGGAGTTTACAAAACGCACGCTCGTAGAGCAGCTTGGCTTTGATGCGTCGGATGTCGTGGTGATTTCCAATGCCTGGCAGCACATGCAGCGCATAGAGCTGGACGAGAGCGTTTTTGACATAGATTCGCGTCTCAAGAAAGGTGCCTACTACTATGCACTCGGTTCCTTGGCTCCACACAAAAACGTGCGCTGGATCGTCGAGGCGGCAAAGCTCAATCCCGGCAGTCTCTTTGTGGTGTCCGGCAAACGCTGGGATGAGGGTGGGGACAATCTACCGGCAAGCGACAACCTCATCTATGTGGGCTATCTCTCGGACGGACAGAGCAAGGCGCTCATGACGTATTGCAAGGCATTCCTGCATCCCTCCCTCTACGAGGGCTTTGGCCTCCCGCCACTTGAGGCGGCAAGCTGTGGAGCGCCCTTAGTGGTTTCCGATGCGGGGTCGCTGCCTGAAGTCCTAGGCAAGGATGCTGCTTATATAGATCCCAACGATTGGCATGTGAGCCTCGACGACCGGCTTGTCGATACCTTTGGTGAGCGTGTGGCACGGGGCGAAGAGCGTCCAGACCATACGGAACTACTTGCTAAGTATAGCTGGGATGATTCGGCTCGGCTTTGGATGGAGCTCTTGCGGTCCCTCACGGAAGAGCGCTCTTTGGCGTGACGTTGACGAAGGAGGAGGAGAGATGGATTCGTTGCAAGTCATATGCACCTTGCTGTACGTGCTCGACCTTGCGCTACTCACAACATACGTGGTGTATGTCTTTAGAAAATACGGCTATATCATCTCCCTCTTCAATGTAGGACTCTTTCAGTTCTACGTGACCATCCTCATATCGCCCATCTATTTCTTTTCCAATGAGTCATGGGCTGCGTTGTTGATCGAGAGTGCCGACCTCATGAGGCCGTTTCTCCTCCAGAGCATGCTTATCAACTATGGGGGTACCGCCATATTTATGGCAGCGCTCCTTGTATGCGTATGGCGTTTGGGGGACCGATGGTCTACCGGCGCACTTTCCCGCCGCATCGCAGATGGTATAGATTCACGCGTCGCAGCGGTGCTCATCGTGCTGGCAGCGGCGGCATTCACGTATCTGTGCTATCGCTACAATGGTATGTTTCCGCTCTTCAACAAAGGCCGTGCGTTTTATCTCAACAAGTCCTTTTCGCCAATCTACCTTCTCGTATGTGAGGTTCTGTCGTTGCTGGGTCTCTATGAAGGCCTGCGATTTGTGGCGCAGCGCAAGGGACTGGTGTGGTTCTTGCTCTGCGACGCGTGCTTGTTTCTCACGGGAAACCGCGGCACCGTACTGCTGCAGGTCATATTGCCCGTTGTGCTCTATGGCATCTATGTCCATGGGTTGAAAAAGGATGGCGTGAAGGGACTCAAACGACAGACGTGGACGGTGCTCGTAGTGCTCATCGTCACGATGGCGGGCGGTCTTGCGTTGCAGACCATACGCGGAGGCAAGGGCGTGGGCGGCCTTCAGGCGTACGCAAACGAGATTGTCTATGGCAATACGTTTTGCGATGTGCGCGATGGTGCCTATCTGCTTAAGGGACAGCATGAGTTGCTCCACGATGAGCTGGTGTATGGCAAGACTTATGCGGCGGGACTTATCTCCTTCGTGCCATCGTCCATGAGTTCTTTTCGTACCGAATGGTCGTGGGGGCGCTTCTCGTCACAGAAGCTTTCCCATTGGAAGAACCACTTTGGATTCAGGGGCGGCAACTTCCTGGAAGCCTACCTCAACTTTGGCATCGTGGGGATAGTGGTGTCGGCAGTACTCATGGCCCTCATCTTGGCATGGCAGGAGCAGCTGTTCCGCGATGTGTTTTTACGAGGGTACGAGTCGGTAACGGGCAAGGAAATACTCATATGCTCCTTGTTGGGACAGCTCTCGTCGTTCATCTCCTGCAGCGCTGGTGCCTACAACGGGTATGCGACGGTGGGGATCATCGTAGTGCTGTGGGTGTCGTCAAAGGTCTTGTGGATGGTCAGTCCCAGGCGTGATGAGTAGACGTCTCCTTTCCACAAAGGTATACTGAATAAGTTTGTGGATTGAGGGGGTGCCGCTTGGACCTGAGTACGTGGCAAGACGAGGAGTCTTTGCGATTGCAAGTCGTCTTGGATACCCAAACAAACGCGGTGTCGTTCGACGATATACGAGTCTCGCGCGTAACGACTAGCTGCTATAGGATCGTACAGAAGGCAAAGCGCATTCTGGTAGACAGAGCGAGGCGCTCGTGAGGATTGTGCAGATACTTGAGTCCTTTGCCTGGGGAGATGCCATCGGCAACCATGTGCAGGCGTTGGACAACCTCTTCGCTCGTGCCGGTCTCGAGCACGCCGTATTTGCCAACGCGATAGACCCTCGTCTCAAGACGCGTGCACGACACGTGTCGCTCTATGATGCCAAGCCCTCTGACCTCATCCTGTATCATCTGAGTACGGGCTCCGATCTCAATTTCTCCGTTGCGACGTACCCGGGCAAGTTGGTGATCAATTATCACAACATCACTCCAGCGCATTTCTTTGAGGGATACAACGAACGTGCGGCAGCGTCGTGTGCCTCTGGCAGAGAAGGGTTGCGCTACCTTGCGAAATATGCTCAGCATGCCATTGCCGTCTCGGACTACAATGCGCATGAGCTCGAGGAAGCGCGGTATCGCTGCCCTGTAGACGTCGTCCCCATCTTGCTGGACATGCGGCATCTCGGATCGTCCTATCCCATGGGCAATCATGGGCGTGGATTTGTGGACGGTCTTCCTACCAGGGTGCTCTTTGTGGGCAGGATTGC
Organism: uncultured Coriobacteriaceae bacterium; assembly: GCA_902772085.1. Lineage (GTDB taxonomy): Bacteria > Actinomycetota > Coriobacteriia > Coriobacteriales > Atopobiaceae > RUG440. The sequence continues at coordinate 15,088 of CACXZL010000003.1, forward strand.
GCCAAACAAGCGCATCGAGCGTGTGATTGAAGACTTTACGTATATCAAGAGAATCGATCCTCGAGCGAAGCTTACCCTGGTGGGAAATGCGGGCGGTATGGAATCGTACTTGCTGAAACTACGGAAATACGTGCGCAAGCTGCGGCTTGCCGACGTGGAGTTTCAGGGTCACGTGAGCCTTGATGTGATGGTGAACCACTTCCGCATGGCCGACGTCTTCTTGTGCGAAAGTGCTCACGAGGGCTTTTGCGTTCCTCTGGTTGAGGCGATGCATTTTGGCTTACCTATAGTTGCGCAAGACTGCTCGGCGGTCGGCGATACGTTGGGCGAAGGCGGCTTACTCCTTACACGTGATGACCCGCGCGAGGCAGCGCGTGCGGTAGACTTGGTGTTGCGTTCTACGGAGTTGCGTGAGCGTATAAAGGTTGGTCAGCGGTTTCAGCTAGATCGGTTCAATCCCGATGCGGTGGGACAGATGTACCTGAAGATCCTTGGATTCTAGCGGGCGTGCATGGACAAAAAGACGATAAAGAATTATGCCTACAACCTCGCATATCAGGTGCTCGTGCTCATCGCGCCACTGGTGACGACGCCGTATGTCTCGCGCGTGCTGCACTCTGACGGCATCGGTGACTATAGCTATACCTTTACGATTGCTACCGCCTTCTCTCTCTTTGCCGCGCTCGGCGTGAACTCGTATGGGCAACGAGAGATTGCCTATAGACAGGACGACCTCGAGGCGCGCAGCAAGGTCTTCTGGGAGCTGGTGACCCTACGCGCGGCAGTAAGTGCCGTGGTGCTCGTGGCCTATATCATATACAGTATGACGTATATAGAATTTCGAGTCTATCTGCTCGCGCAGACTTTTGTGGTGGCTGCGGTCATGCTCGATATCTCGTGGTTCTTTCAGGGGGTGGAGGATTTCAAGCCGATTGCCGTGCGCAATGCCTTCGTGAAGCTCGTCACGATAGGCTTCATTTTCTTGTTTGTGAAGGATGAGGGGGACGTCTGGATCTACTGTCTCATCAATGCGCTTTCTATGGCGGTGGGCAACCTCTTTTTCTTTGTGGGCTTGCGCAAGCGTGTGGTGCAAATACCTTGGAGCGAGCTTGACGTTTGTCGGCACGTGCCAGGTACTCTGCAATTTTTTGTACCCATTCTTGCCGTACAGGTGTATTCGCAGCTCGACAAGATCCTCCTCGGTGCCTTGGCAAACGATGCCGCACAAAATGGCTACTACGAACAAGTGCGCAAGATATCAAACTTTATCGTCACGTTGGTGGTCTCGCTCAATTCGGTACTGTACTCGCGCAACGCGCATTTGTTTTCCGCGGGAGACAAGGAGGGGATGCGCAAGTCTATGCGTGAAAGCTTTACCGTGATATGGATGGTGATGCTGCCGTTCGTGGTGGGCTTGTTTCTCGCATCTGAGAACCTCGTCGGGTGGTTCTTTGGGCCAGAGTATGAGCCTGTGACCTTGCTCTTGCGGGTTTCGTGTCCGCTTATCGTGCTGATGTGCGTGGGCAACTTCGTGGGACTGCAATACTTATCGCCTACCGGTCTACAAAACCGCATGACGGCAGCGTATATCGTGGCTGCCGTGGTGGATGTGATAAGCAACGTGATCTTGGCACCACACTTGCTCGCCTTGGGGGCTCTCTGTGCGGCGATATGCGCGGAGTTCTGCTCGTGCGGGTTGCAGCTCTGGATGCTCATGAGAAGCGAGTATCGGTTTCATATACTTGCTGACTTGGTTCCGTATGCGACGGGAGCGGCTGCGATGGGCGTTGTGCTCGTGGGCTGGCAGCACGTCATCCCTTTTGGCGGAGCGATACAGACGGTCAGCGAGATGGGGATAGGTGCCCTCGCATATGCTATTGTGCTCGCCGTGTGGCCGGGAACCATCATCAATAGGTTCGTGTCGAGGGCATGACGGCGCGCGTTGGCTGCTGAGCAGAGCAGCCTGCCCCGAAAGAAGCGTCAAATCCTTTCGGTGCCATGGACAAGCGCCGTGCTCAAACAGTCCTCGCATTGGAGGAGTACATACATGAATCAGCCGGCCTAGCCGGCGTACTCGGCGGAGAGAGCCTCGGGACGGCTCTTTTGCAGAACCTTGATGGCCGCAAGGACCGCCTCCTCCGAATCCCCCTGCTCGATGACGCGCTGGAGACGCTCGACCTCTGCCTGCTCACGCCGCTTGCGCTCATCCTTCATGCGATTGAAGTAGTTCTCTGCCAGACGCCTCACGTCCTCATCGCCTGCGGGAAGCTCGCGCGTGATGAGGAACTCCTCGTAGGCGTCGCAGTAGAGTCCCACTTCCTCAGTGAATGCGATTTGGTGGCCATGATCGAGCCAAAGGATCTTGTTGCACAACTCGCGAACCTGCTCGATGGAGTGCGATACGAGCACTCCGGTAGTACCACCTGAGAGGATCTCCTTCATTTTGTTGCCGCTTTTTGTGCGGAAGGCACCGTCACCGACGCTGAGTACCTCGTCTAGGATCAGGATGTCTGGGTCGACCAAACAGGCGATGGAGAAGGCCAAGCGGCTTTGCATGCCACTTGAGAGCTGCTTAAACATGTAGCCTTCGAAGTCCTCGAGCTCGGCAAAAGCGATAATCTCCCCGTATTTGTCGTCAAGAAACTCTTTGGTGTATCCCAGCATGGCGCCACGCAGGTAGGTGTTTTCCTTCACCGTCATCTGAGGGTCGAAGCCGCTTCCAAGTTCCAAGAGGGCGGCGACCTTGCCGTTTACCTTGATGGTCCCTCCCGTGGGAATCATGATGCCGGCTACGGCCTTGAGCAGCGTGGATTTGCCGGCACCGTTTGATCCTATGATCCCGAGCATGTCGCCCGGCTCTATGGTGAAGGTCACGTGACGGTCTGCCCAGAACTCGTTGACTTTGAAGTTGTGCGTAAGCTTGCGCATCACGAACTCTTTGAGTCCGATGGACTTGAAGTCGCCCGTGATGTAACGGATGCTTACGTCTTCGCATTCTATAGCACTCATGCTTGCCTCACAACGCGTGGTAGGTTAGAAATAGTACACAAAACGATGGTTGTATTTCTTATAGAAGAACGCCCCAAAACCCAAGAACAGTACCGCGTAAAACGCCAGCAGCAAATGGTACGACAGCGATGGAACCGTCTGCTCAAGTACGACAAGACGCCAAAACTTGATGTTTGCGTAGATAGGATTGAGCAAAAACAGACGCTGGGCAGCAGGACTGAAAGAGTCGATGGTATAGAAGATGACAGATAGGTAGCTTATGAGGGTAAGCGCAATTCTGTACAAGTACTGAATATCGCGGAAAAAGATGAAGAGCGCCGAAAGCACCATGCCGATGCCCACGTTCATAATCACAAAGCATACGATGGGATACCACAGCGTCAGTATCGCAGGAGTCAACTGGACGCCATCGGCCAAACAAAACACAAAGAAGAGCAAAATGGTAATGATGTAGTTGATAAGAGCTGAGACGTTTTGCGAGAGCACAAACAGATACTTCGGCACGTTGATCTTGCTCAAGATGCCCGCGTTGTTCATGAGGCTCTGCATGCCGCTGGTCGTGGATTCGCTGAAGTAGTTGAATGCGATATTGCCCGAGAAGAGGTAAATAACGTAGTGCTCCATCCCGCGACCAAAGAGGCGACTGAACACAATCATCATGACTAAGAGCTGGAACATCGGTGAAAGCACGCTCCATGCAATGCCAAGCACGGTACGTTTGTACCTCTGCGTGAAGTCACGATTTACCAGCTGTTGAAACAAGAACGCGTTCTCTTGCATGTTTCGCTTAAAGCGTTGAATCGTTTTGTCTGCCATCGTATAGCCTTTACTTTCCTAAACGCTCTTGTTACTGCTCAAACTCCCATCGGCTAGACGCGCGCCGTGCTCAACAGCCCTCGCTTCGCTGCGAAACTGCGCGCGGTACATCGCCCAGTCGATGGGATTCTGAACAGTAACACGCTCTTTGTATGCGCATATAGCCGCCTAATAACCATATCACAGTCCTTTTTGATATAGTGATACATTGTACACATTAGCGATAAGCAACATATTGGAGTGCAAGTGAACAAGCAAGTACTGACAGGCCTGATCAAGCATGGGGATTTCATCGCGCTTGATGTAATCTGTTTGCAATTGTGCTATTTAGCAAGCTACTGGACAAACGTCGAATTTGCCAGCCCCTATCACATCTACGGCTATAGGTATCAAGCATTGGTGATGCTCGCTAGTCAGATCCTCGTGATACTCTTTTCAAACAACTACCACGGAATCATAAGGCGACCATGGTTTGATGAGCTCGGTTCAGTCTTTACCTATATTGTAGAGGTTTTTGTTATCGCGCTTGTATATCTCTTTGCGGTGCACTGGGCAGGCGAGGCCTCTCGTCTGCAGTTCGGCATCACGTGCCTCTATTTTATGATGCTTGATTTTCTGCTGAGGCAAGCATATAAGTGGTTTTTGCGAAAAAGAGCCATTGCTGACAACAAACGGCATTCGCTCGTAATCGTAACTTCACGTGCCCTTCTTGGGGATGTCTTGCAGCAGCTATCCAACGCTAAGGCGTATCAGGGCTTCTTTGTGTCAAATATCGTGCTCATGGATGAGGCTGCTCCTGGCGAGGAGACGATTGAAGGCATTCCGGTCGTCTCGCTAGACCAAGACGCCACGGCAGCCATTACGCATACGTGGGTGGATGAAGTCTTCATACTTCAACCTGACGACAAGCCCTTTCCCTCGGATTTTGTAGACGATCTCATGGAGATGGGCATAACGGTAAGTTTTTCGTTGTCTGGCACACGCTTTTCAGTGACCGACACGGGTAAGGTGGGGCCGTATGCCGTGCTTACCAGTCGTATCCGAGAGGTCTCCATCGGCCAGGTTATGGTAAAGCGACTCTTTGACATAGTGGGTGGATTTGTGGGAAGCGTTCTTACTCTCGTGATTTTCGTCTTTGTCGCCCCCATGATCTATTACAAGTCTCCGGGCCCTATTTTCTTTGTGCAGAAGCGCGTGGGACGCAACGGCAAACCGTTCAATATGTATAAGTTTCGTAGCATGTACCTGGATGCAGAAGAGCGGAAGGCGTCGCTGGAGGCTCAGAATCGCGTGGACAACGGACTTATGTTTAAGATGGATGATGACCCACGCATCATAGGAAGCGAGAAGCGAGGCAAGAATGGCGAGCCCCGTGGCATCGGCAACTTTATACGACGGTATTCCATAGATGAGTTCCCGCAGTTCTTCAACGTGTTGCGCGGCGAGATGAGCCTCGTAGGTACCAGACCGCCCACTATGGATGAGTGGGAACGATACAGCTTGGAGCATCGCGTACGCATGGCCATAAAGCCAGGAATTACCGGACTCTGGCAGGTAAGTGGACGCAGCAAGATCACGGACTTTGATCAAGTGGTACGCTTGGATCGAGAATACATCGAGCAATGGAACCTTGGTATGGACGTAAAGATTCTTTTGAAGACCGTGATGGTGGTCATCGGTGCCAGAGGGGCATTGTGATGAATGAGGAAGGAATTAAGACCCCACGAGTGATGGTGGCTTCGGTCAAACCATACTGGATGCCGTCCGATCCGTTTTATTTACCGGTTCAGGTAAATGCTGCACGTGCTCAAAGCAGGTTCGACGGTTTCCAGCAGGATGACGAAGGGGACAACATCTCGCTCAAAAATGCGCACTACAGCGAGCTCACTGCCTTATGGTGGGGTTGGCGCAATCTGGAGTGCGAGGCCTTGGGTCTCGTACACCATCGCCGACATTTTGCGGGCACGGGAGAGCGAGGCATTCTCACGCTTGATGAAGCCACGTCCCTGCTTGACAAGGTGCCCATAGTGGTACCCAAGGCGCGGAACTATATCATTGAAACTGCGGCATCGCATTATGCGCATACGCACGATAGCGCGCATCTTGACGCCCTGCGCACAGGCGTCAAAGCAGTAAGCCCCGATCGGATCGATGCCTACAACGATACCATGACGTCCAAGAGTATCCATATGTTCAACATGCTCCTTATGCGACGTGAGGCGCTCGACTCATACTGTCAATGGCTCTTCGATGTGCTGTCGGTGACGGAGAGTCACATCGACTTCTCCGGCATGACGCCCTACGAAAAACGTTGCATAGGACGATTGGGCGAGTTCTTGCTCGACGTATGGCTTCGTTCGGAAAACATACCATACCAAGAAGTAGGCTTGCGTGAGCTGGAGCGCACCAGCTGGATCAAAAAAGGCATGTCTTTCTTGGCCGCAAAATTTCTCGGCAAGCGGTACCATAAGAGTTTCTGACATTAACAAAAAAGTTTAGTCCTTCTTGGCATCTGTCGCTTCCAAAGCGTAGGGGCCCAAGTCGAGTTCGAGATAGGCGTGGTGCTCGCGCTCTTCTGGAGTGGGGATTCGTTGCCAGTCGCCGTAGTAACTCGAGAGATACGCCTCCGCCTGCTTGGGTATCTTGACCGTGCGACCTTCGAAGGTTGCGTCACGGCTTTCGGCAAATACGTCGCGTCGGCACATCTCACCCCAATAATGTCCCCTTCCGGCGGGCACACCTACGAGCTCGCTGTGGTCGTCTTTGCAGAACGAGTAGACGCGGGTAACGATGCTGCTCCATACCTCCATGGGCAGCACCGCGGTGGGAATGCCCAGAAGCGCCTTCATGCGCACGGTGCGCTTGAACTCGTCGTTCTGCGCGGCGAAGTCTTCGTAGAAGGCGCGGTCACGCCAGAATCTCCTACAGGAATAAAGCAGCCCCGTGGCCATGCAGGCAAAGCCATGGAGTCGACGAGCTAGGGGGTTGTTGTAGACGTTCTCGATGGGGAAGACGTCTATGAAGATGCCACAGTCCTTCATGCCGCAGTCGTCGTGCATCCGCATCACGGTGTCGCGTAGGCGGACGCGTGCGATCGCCGTGCCGACTTCGGGTGTCAGCTCCGGCGCCTGTACGACGTACTTGTGTGCAAACCGCGAGGGGAAGGTGGTGATGAAGCGGTCGTAGTCGGCACGTGGCATGTCAATGTCTATGTCGTCGTCCCATGGGATAAACCCTTGGTGCCGAACGGCGCCCAAGGCGGAGCCACCGCTCAGTACATAGGAAATGCCTTCTTCCTCACAAAAGGAAGTGATGTCGTCCAAGATGGTGAGCAGGATTGCCTGCAACTTGTGCAGTGTCTCATCGTCGATCATCACCATGGAGGGCGAGACGATGGTCTTCATCTGGTTTACGGTAGACAAGTGCATGACGTCCTCTTTCAGCTTACTTTTGCTACTAGGGGTCTCGCCCTGTTGCCGCTCGCGCCATCGCCCTTGAGCCAGCCAACAAGCGGCTCCGCGCTCGCTTCGCTCGCTCACTTCGTGAGTCGCCACTAACTGGCTGACTCAAGGGCGATGGCGCGAGCGGCAATCTTGACCTCTTTTGACAAAACCCTTTTGGCATACAGGGTATCACGACTTGCGACTCCTCTTGTACAATGATGTGCGTCAGCGCAGCAGAAAGCAGGGGATGAGATTGGGTGTTCTAGCTATGGATCTCAAGAGTCTGGCGAAGGCTCTTTTGTACTACGGGGTGGACGGCGTGGCATATCGACTGCATGCGCTGTTGCCCGTAGACGAACGCAAGGCCCTTTTTGTGGAGATGTCGGCGGCGGAGCCTACGCATGACTTTGCGACCATGATGGATTATCTGAAAAGCCAAGGCTTCTCATGTGACTTCGTGTCGCTGCAAAAGCGTGGCGGGTCTGGAGCGCGCTACGTCCTGCGTTGCGTCGAGATGTCGTGGAAGGCGGCGCGCGCGAAGCTGCTGTGCCTGTGCGACGCCAGCATGCCGGTGGGCTGTCTTCCCGTAAGGCGCCAGACCAAGGTGGTGCAGCTCTGGCACGGTTGCGGCGCCTTCAAGAAGTTTGGTTTCAGTACGGCGCAAAAGACCTTTGGCGTGTCGCGGGAAGAGGGGGAGCGCTTTCCGCACTACGGCAACGCATCGCTCGTCACCGTGAGCAGTCCCGAGGTCGTATGGGCGTACGAGGAAGCGATGGGCTTGGAAGGTGCCGGCGCGGTGCGTGCGCTTGGCGTCAGTCGTACCGACGCCTTCTTTGACGAGCGTCAGCTGGGAGCATGGCGCACTGAGGTAGCGCGGGCGGTGCCGCAGGTCGAAGGCCAGAAGGTGCTGCTCTATGCGCCGACGTTTCGAGGACAGGTTACAGACCCTGTGGCACCGGACTGTCTCGACGTGGCGCGTCTGCATGAGCTGCTGGGTGACGGATGGGTGGTGCTC
>CACXZL010000004.1 GCA_902772085.1 uncultured Coriobacteriaceae bacterium
CCGCCTCGGCGGGCGCGTCCACGTCCACGACCACCGTGGACTTGTCGCCCGCGTGCATGGTGTGGCGCATCGACGTGGTGGCGAGCACGTAGGTGGAGAAGTCGCTGGACTCGAAGGCGATCTGGTTCTTGTCGAGCACTTCGTCGCGGAGTTCAAGTTCCTGAGAACTCAGGCGGCGCACGACGGAGCCCTCGGGCTTGGGGTCAGTAGTGCCCTGGGCCGCTGCTCGCTCGGTGGCCTCCCGCTGATCCTCTACATGCACCACCACGGGAGCGTTTGCGGCGTTGACCAGCGAAGACGTGAGCTTCACCACGACGTTCTTCTCGGGCTCGATCTCCTTGCCGTCCGCATCGAAGAAGGAGATGTCTACGGCTTGGGTCTTGAGCACCTTCCCGCCGGAGAGCTTATTGACCGCATCCTGGACGAGCGTCTGGTCCACCTTTGCCTGGTCCAGCAGGGCGGACTTCATGGTGGCACCCTTGGGCAGGGCGTCACGCGGAGCACTCACGTCTATCGTGATGACGTCCTTGCCGGATTCGTCCTTGAGCTGCTGCTTGAAGGACTGCACGGACACGGTCTCGGTTCCGGCGGTGATGGTGCGGAAGCAGCCCGGACCGTGCACGTGCTCGGTGGTGATCTCGTCCTTGCCGCATACGAGCTTGCCGTCTGCGCTGTAACAAGACTCGCCGTGGGTGTGGAGCTCGCGCTCGGGAAGCGTGCAGATGAGGTTGCCCTTGCTGTCGTAGCACTCGGCGCTGTGCTTGTGGGCGACCATGCCGGCGAGGTGACAGTCGAGGACCTCGGACGTGGCGGTAAGCGTAATGCCCCGCTGACGTAAAGCTAGCTGAACACACAGGCCCACAAGGACTGCCATGCACACAAAGACCAGCGTGTATCGCGTGCGACGTCGGCCGCGCGTTCGGAGGCTTTTGACTTTCTCTGCTATCGACGTTGTCACAGCGCCGCTCCCTTGCTCGCTCGCCATGCGGGTACATTAACTGCCTCGCGGATGGTTTCATCTATAGTGTGTTCCGCCCACTCGTTCAAAATCGACCCAATCCCGCACTCTGCATACTTATACAGAGTAGATGTTACTACTTATGAACGCCCTGTGAAGGCTGAAAGTTGATGATGAATGGACTTTGGTTCGATTTTTGTGGTTGATGGTGACGGAGACGATGGGGTATTCGCGTTTGGTGACTGGGGTGCGGCGCGGCCTGAGCCACGGGCTATCGTTTACCGATGCGGTGAGCTCCGCTTTGGGCGAGTGCATAGCCAGTGGTATTTTGCAAGAGCGACGGCTGGTCCGCGGAGGAGGCCATGGACATGCTGCACATCCCCGTGGCGGAGCGCCCGCGCTACCGCGAGCTTCTCGCGCAAGCGTAGCCTTCAACCAAAAGGGCTACCCCCGTTTGGTTGGTGATACAATGTGGACGGCCGCAACCCGACCCGAAGGAGAACTATGCCAAAGATTCGCATGACCACGCCAATCGTGGAGATGGACGGCGACGAGATGACCCGCATCATCTGGAAGATGATAAAAGACGAGCTCATCTGCCCGTTTGTGGACCTCAAGACCGAGTACTACGACCTCGGCCTCAAGGAGCGCGAGCGTACCGGCGACCAGGTGACCATCGACTCCGCCGAAGCTACCAAGCGTCTCGGCGTCGCCGTGAAGTGCGCCACCATCACCCCAAACGCCGCGCGCGTGGAGGAATATAACCTTTCGCAGATGTGGAAGAGCCCCAATGGCACCATCCGCGCCATCCTCGACGGCACCGTCTTTCGCGCTCCCATCGTGGTGAAGGGCATCGAGCCCTACGTCCGCACCTGGAAGAAGCCCATCACCATCGCCCGCCACGCCTACGGCGACGTGTACAAAAACGTCGAGTTACGCATACCCGGCGAGGGCAAGGTGGAGCTCGTGTACACCCCCGCTGACGGCGGCGAAGAAGTGCGCGCGACCGTGCACGAGTACCAAGGCGCCGGCATCGCCCAGGGCATCCACAACCTCGACGAGAGCATCGCGAGCTTTGCCCGCGCGAGCTTCAACTACGCGCTCGACACCCATCAGGACCTGTGGTTTGCCACCAAGGACACCATCAGCAAGACCTACGACCACCGTTTCAAGGACATCTTCTCCGAGATCTTTGACGCCGAGTACCGCGAGCGTTTCCAAGCGGCGGGCATCGAGTACTTCTACACGCTCATCGACGACGCCGTAGCGCGCGTGATCCGCTCCGAGGGTGGCTTCATCTGGGCCTGCAAGAACTACGACGGTGACGTGATGAGCGACATGGTGAGCACCGCCTTCGGTAGCTTGGCCATGATGACGTCCGTGCTCGTGTCGCCAGCCGGCATCTACGAGTACGAAGCCGCACACGGCACCGTGCAGCGCCATTATTACAAGCATCTTGCCGGCGAGGAGACCAGCACCAACTCCGTGGCAACCATCTTTGCCTGGACGGGCGCCCTCGCAAAGCGCGGCGAGCTGGACGAGCTTCCCGAGCTCGTAGACTTCGCACACCGTCTGGAGAAGGCCACCATCGACACCATCGAGGCGGGCATCATGACCGGCGACCTCGCCGCCATCACCAGCCTGCCCGACCCCACGCGCGTAAACACGCACGACTTCATCCGCGCCGTCGCAGAGCGGTTGCAGGGCTAGGCCACACGGCCGCAGCCCAAAACGCGAGCCAGCGCGAGACCGAAGCATCCGCAAGGGAAGATTCGAGCCGACCACACGAGCTGTATCAGTGGCCGGCTTTTTTCACGCCTAGCAGTTGCGGTCGGACAAATCCACGACTTTCAGCGTCTTGCCCAGCGGCGTAAGTACCTTGAGCAGCGTATCGAGGCGCGGCGAGTTCACGCCGGTCTCCAGTCGTGCCACCACAGGCTGGCGCACGCCTGCGGCCAGCGCAAGCTTGGCCTGCGAGATATTGCTCGCATGCCTTGCCTTCACCACGGATGCAATCACGCGACGGCACTCTTCGTCCACGATATCTATATCTTCACTCACAGCGAGCAGCTCTTCGTTCGTCAGCACGAAACCCTTTGGCCACGCAAGCGCATCACCCTCAGCATCCACCGTAACGGCCGCAAACGCGCCCTCGCCTTCAAGTGATTGAAAATCAGGAAAAGCCTCCATGAGCTCTTGCGCGCCAAGCAACCGCGCCTCACCATTTGCAAACCAAACAATAAGTTGGGCGTCTTCCAGCGTCTGCACGGCAGCAATCTTCTTACTCATCTGAATCCCTATCGCCTCAAAAATAACTCCATGTCTGCATCACTTAACACATTTTGTCTTAAAGTTTATTTGTACGCAAGGTACGAATTTTGCACAAAAGGCTAAGCACTCCGTAATTGACAGGTAAAACTCATCATGCCGGCTTTCCAGCTCGCCTTTATGCTTCCACGATATCGTTTACAGATACTTTCCGCCACAGAGAGGCCTATGCCATAGCCACCCTCATTGCTACGGGCCTCATCGTCTCGATAAAACCTCTCAAAGAAGCGATTGAACTGTGCTTTCTTGCCGTCGGCAAAGGTGTTTTGCACCACGAGCGTCACGCGATCGCGCTTGGGCTGGGCCACCTCTACCACCACGCGACCACCGTCGTCGCAATACTTGATGGCATTGTCTACCAACAACGTGCAGAGCTGCTGAATGGCACTACCGTCCGCCACCATATGCGCCTCGCCAACAACGTTGCACACAAGTTCTTTCTTTTCTTGGCGAGCGAGCGCACGAAAGGGGTCCACGGAATCCGTCACAATCTGACCGACGTCTATAACGCCCATCGCCGTACGGTCCTCCTGCTCCTCCGCACGGGCGATCATCACGAGATTCTGCACGAGCCCGTCCATGCGATCTACCTGTCCCATCGTGGATTTTGTCCACTCGCTCTCGCCTTGGAGCATCTCGATGACCTCTGTGTTTGCCCGAATCACGGCGAGCGGCGTCTTGAGCTCGTGGCTGGCGTTCGTGATGAACTGCTTTTGTTTGCGGGCGTTTTCAATCTCCGGACGGATTGCCCGTTTCGACAAGAAGAGCACAAGCAGGAAACTGCCCAAGAAGCCCAGACCGCAGATGAAGACGGTATTGCGTCCGACCTCCCGGCTCACCTGCATCTGAAACGAGCAATCGAGGAACGACACGATGGTGGTGCCATCCTCCTGAGGAGCGACCTTGTAGTAGAAGGTGTCGACCATGCCCAGGTCCAACAAGGAAACGGCGGGGCTCTTCTCGTAGGCTTCGCGCGCGGACTTGGCATATTCGATCGCCTCGGCACGGTCCACAGACACCACGTGGTTCAAATCCACACTCGTGACCTCCCCGCTTTGGTCAAAAAACACCGAGAAGTATCGAGCAGCGTAGTTGTACTCAGGCGATATGCCGTCAAAGATATCATTTGCGCTCAGGGGTCGACGCCCGTCCGCAGGCTCGGGCAATTGACCGTTGTTTTTTACGATGAGCTCGAGCACGTGACCGGCTTGAGAACGGATCGAATTCTGATTTGAGAGTGCGGTCATCCCGCCCGTGAAGATGATGACCACGAGAAACGAGAGGGACGCGATAACTATGAACTTATACCTCAGCTGGCGAATCGTAGTGGAGTTCATGCACGCTCCTCAACCGTTGCCAGGCAGAACCCGTCATCGCGCCTTTGGATCGTCACGTGCGATCCAACCCATTTGAGCTTGCCACGCAGGTAGGAGACGTAAAGCCACACGGTGTCTTCTTCGGCGTCCGGCTCCTGGCGCCAGATGCGACCGAGCAGGTAGTCCACGCTGAGCGGCTCATCCGCATGCGCCACCAGCACCTGCATGAGCTCGAACTCCTTCACCGAAAGGCGCACGGCGTTTGACGCGGCGAGCTCGAAGGTCTGCGCATCAAGCACGATGTCGCCAAAGGAGAGCGGCTTTGCGGCATACTCGTCGTGACGTCTCGTCATGGAGCGCACCCTTGCCAGCAGCTCCTTCATGGCGAAGGGCTTGGTGAGGTAGTCGTCCGCCCCGGCATCGAGTCCCACCACACGGTCGTCTATCTCGGCCTTTGCCGTGAGCAACAAGACCGGCGTGTAGTTGCCCTTCGCCCGCATCTCCGAAAGCACCTGTAGACCATCCTTTTTTGGCATCATGATATCCAACACGACGCCATCGAAGTTCTCATGACTGATGCGTGCAAGCGCTTCTTCGCCGTCATACACCGAGACAACTTCGTAATTCTCGTGCTCGAGTATGGTGGTGAGGGCGCGATTGAGGTCGTGGGTGTCCTCAGCAAGCAAGAGTCGAATGGCCATCGAAGGTTCCTCCTTTATGCGGTCGAGAGACGGATGCCGTTGCCGGACACACAGAAGCCGTCGCTCGACAAAAGCATACCTCAGTTTTCAGAAAGCAGCATATCACGAATTGTCTGCATGGACACGTCGGTGGAAGCAAGCTCGTCAGCACAGCGCTTGAGCTCCTGCGCGATGAGCTTCTGATGCCGTACGTTGGGCTTCTTGTAGCGCAGATGATGCTCGAGCGCAGCCCATGTGTCCATGGAAATAGTACGTAGCTGTACCTCTGCGTAGTAGCCTTTCTGAAAGCGCAGAATCATATGGTAGCTTCGGTAGCCGTTTGGCTTTGCGTTCACGATGTAATCGCGTTCCTCCACCACCTCAAAATCAGGACAGGCAGCGATGAGATCGCGCATCGCGTAGACGTCACTCAGAAAAGCGCACACCACGCGTACCCCCAAGGCGTCATATATCTTGGTAAGCGCGGACTCGGTCGTTTCCGGCAGACCCTTACGGCGGCACTTGTCGCGCATGCTCTCGTCAGATTTTATGCGAGCCAAGATGTGCTCCACGGGATCAAACTCGCTCTCGCTGGCGATGCTTTGTCTGAGCTCCTTCACGCAGAGCACGAGTTTGTCGAGCGCAAGCTCCATCCGCGCACGATGCTTGCCATAGATATCGTCCACTCGTTCCTCCCTCACGGCACAGATATACAAAGGATATCTACCCTACCACACGGTATTTTTGCACGTGAGCACCTAACGGCAGAATAATTGCGCATCGCTGCAGCAACACCAAAGACGCTCGCGTTCGATTTGTCTCACTTCGTTACGCTCATCCCGAAATAACTACCGTTCACCGCAAGTTGTACAGTTAACAATGGACATTTAGACGGCTTTCGCTATAGTTCTAATTGTCAAGAACAAACACCGCAAGTGGCAAGGCGGTCGACCAAGGGGGTGATGCCAGTGAACAGCGAAATCATACATAGGTGTCCCGCGACTGGCATTGCGAGTCCCGTTTTCATTTAAGGCCTTTGCAGTAAGCAGGCAGCGTAGGCGATACGAGAAACGCCCAGTCAGACAGAAATCGACATTCGGAAGTACCGATGCCGTCGCGCAGGAGCCAGAGCATCACCGCAGATGCTGGAGAGTTGGTTTGGTGTTCCGTACGTGCTTCGAAGGAACCGAGTGAGTGAGTCCGATGTACTGAGTGTGGGGCCGCACGAGGCGGCAAGAGGTTGATAGTTTCTGGCGGGTGGCCTCCGGGTCGCCCGCTTTTTTTGGGGCAAGCTTTTTTTGATTTGACGCTTGCCAAGGTGCAATATCTGCTATAATGGCTTTCGCGTCCCCATCGTCTATCGGCTAGGACGGCACCCTTTCAAGGTGCAGAGGCGGGTTCGACTCCCGCTGGGGGCACCATGTTAATGAAGCTCTCCCTCCCAGGAGAGCTTTCTTGTTAGGCCAACCTCTGGGGAGTCGAACCCGTGAGGGCGCGACAAGCCCTCTGGCTTGTCGCGGGGTGAGGAGCGAAGCGACGAACCCTATGAGCCTTGCCGAAGGCAAGGCGGCGACTCCCGCTGGGGGCACCATGATAATGAAGCTCTCCCTCCCAGAAGAGCTTCCTTGTTGGGTCAACCTTTGGGGAGTCGTGCCCATGATGCTTTAGTGGCGGTAAGCGTTACTCGAACTCGAACCTAAGAACTTCCTAAGTTCCACAGTAAACTTCCTAAGTAGAGAATAGATTATCGAGTAAAAGCGCGTCAACTGTTGTCTTTGCAACGGCGTGAGTCCAATGAGGACGCCTTGGGTTCGCCTGCTTCACGGGCGGGAGCACCATTGCAAACGAGCCCTCCCTTGCGGGGAGCTTTTTTGTTTGGAAGAATGCTGCAAAACAGGAGGTCGTTGAACAGGGAACTGGAACACCTAACCCGTCCCTTGTTCCACTGGGCGCGACGCGATGCCGCTCACCTGACCACCACTTGCTTCCTGCAAGCCAACCGACGACAAGCGGGTGCCGCGCCGCCGGACCCTTCATGTGAGCAAGTTATTTCGAAACAGTTCCCAAGCCCTTCTTGGCATTTTCAGCGATGGCGATCGTGCAGGCGAGGCCGCAGACCTCGCGGCGAACGATGCGCACACGGACGCCCATGGCAGCCATGGCCCTCGCCGCGTGCGCGTTTCGAAGGGTACCACGCACGTCATGAGGGGCGGCTAGCTCAAACTCCGTCAGGTCAAACGCAAGCTCTTCGTCGTACTTGTCATACCAACGGCGCAATGGCGCGGCACACGCCTTGAATGCCGCCTCTTTGGCAGAAAACACAAAGGCAAAGCCGAACGCCTCGTCGTCAGCAAGCATAGGAGCCACGCGTTGCTCCGACGCACTAAATATAAGAGGGTTGAATTGCTCCCCTCGCTCGCCCGCGAAGTCTTCTGGGCTCGCGAGGTCTATGCCCAAGCCACGCAGGTCGGGTGAACAATCCGTCTGCGCCGCCGCACACGCTGCCACGCCCTTCTCGTCGGTGAGGCTTACGAGGAGATTATAGTCCTCGGTACCGTCCATCCCAAGGGCAAACGGTGCCCCTCGCTCGTCGTGCGAGATGCGTACGATCGACCCGTCTAGCAGCGGTACCGAACGCTCGCCACCCACGTTCCACGTCCCAACCGACGCCACACGCACCCATCCGCTCACGCCGAAGGGCGCCAGCGCCTCCGCGAGCAGCTCACTCGCCTCATTCTGTGCTCGAAGCAGATCCATGCGCATACTATAGCAAAGCAAGGGCTCGACAACCAAATGAAGGCCTGGCGCTCTGGCGATTCCGCGAAAAGTGACGCCTCGACTTCGCTATGGTAAGCGTACTGGTCTATTTCGTGCACAAAGCGAGGTGAGCGAGCTGCTTGCGGAGATGCAAGCGTCCTTTGACGTGGACCAGACAAGTAACCCGTCCCCTTGTCTTGCGCTTGTCTGGTGGTGGGCTTTGTTGCTTGTGGACCAGAGAAGTGATCTGTCCCCTTGCCTGGTGGCTCTACTTAAGGCCGAGGTCGATGAAGTACGTGCCTTTCTGGGTGTTTGTACCCGAGACAGTGGTCTTGTTGGTTGCGGATCCGTCCCACTGGAGCATGGACGCGTCGTAGTGGCCGCCGTCGTTGCTCCAGTCGCCCCAGTAAGCGAGTCCCGCCACAGGCAAGCCGGCACTGCCGCGGTCGCCTGCCCTCTTTGTGCTGTAATGTCGCGTTATGGCGTTGTTTCCGCTGGCCTCGAGGTCGTAGGCCAAACCGGCCAGCTGCAGGTCCTCCAGTACGGTATGCCCATGTAGGCGGCTGAGGTAGTCACGAATGTTTGCGTCCGAAATCCCGCTGATGCCTTCGTTGACGTAGCAGGTGGCCTTCCACCTGGTCGCGCATTTGTTGAGCGTGTAACACCTTACGGAAAAGCCGCCCTTGTCCAAATCGAGCGTGGCAGGATTGGTACCCGCGTTCATGGAGTTTACCTGCTTGAGGGCTCTTTGCAGCAGCGTAGTGAGCGTGGTTTCCACATGGTCGGGGTCCTCGTATATGCGCAGATACATTGCAAGCAGCCCATAGGCGCGCGACAGAGAGCTCGTAATGCTCGTGCGCAGGGCTTGTTTGGGCCCCCAGGCCTCGGTCTCCCAGTTGTAGTAGTTCTCCCACATTGAGTCCCACACGGGAATGGGGTTTGTGATATTGGACTGACCTGCTATATTTGCCACGCGAATGAACAACTGTTTGATGTGGGCCATGTCGCTTTCGTATTGGATGAAGCCGTTGGTGCGGTTTTGTTCTGCGGCCAAAACCGCCTGTACGACATCCTCACGCCACTGGCTCTCCTGCTCGGGAGTGGCGTCTTTTGGCAGCGGCGCAAGCCCAAGCCGCGAAAGGTGATTGGCGTCAAACATTCCCTCGACTTCGGAGCAATAGGTTGAAAGGTCGTTTGCATTTTCTATAAGGCTGCGAACGTTGGCGATGTTGACGCCATACTCCACGTCGGCAAGCCGCCTGTCCATGCTCGCAAGCCTATACTGCACGGAGTTGAGACCGTCCATGACGTCGTTGGTGGTAGGTCCTGTGCTGGCACCAAGACCCATCCAACCCATAAGGTCGCTCACGAGGGTGTTTGCACCACCGATCATAAGCGCCGGATTACCTGCCCCCAGGAAAATCGACGCAATGTCTATCCCAATCCTGCTCGCGTTGAGCAAGACGTTTGCAAGCTTCTTCGTGTCCTCGGTTGTCCAGCCTTTGTCGTCGTCGCTTGCCTGGGCAAACAAGAGCACGGGGTCTGCTTCGTCGAGAGTCGACTCGTCCTCGCCGCTTGCGAATTCGTCGTTCGGGGTCGCCTCCGTTGCCGGCTCGGCCACCTCGATTGCGTTTTGCGGCTGATCTTGATCGCATGCGGTCTGGTCGTCTACGACCGTTATGGCAGCTTCGTCTCCTGTGCCTTCGTGCGCCGCCTCGGCAAGCGCCGGCGCAGGTACGAGGGTGACAAGAAGCGCTGCCGTCATAGCAGCTGCGGTAAGTTTGGTTGCGCGTGTGTACTTCATGGCCGTTCACCTCTTTCTAATTGGGCTATGTATGTATACGCACCGTCCCCAGCTTTGTCCCAACCTAAATCCAGTTTCTTTACGCCAACAAGGGCCTTCGCGCATTTTGCCCGTCACATGGGCTGCGCGCAAAGGGACGGGTCCTTTGCGCGCCTGCCGTTGCACTCACTCTTCGGTAAGGTTCAACCACACGAAATTATGACCAGAACGGACGTTCTTGTGTACGTCGGTCCACTGGGTTTGCTCGTTGTCATAATGGCCGTCCCAATAGAGGATTCGCGCGGTGTACGTGCCGCTCTTTTTGTTGCCCTGATAGGCCATACCCACCGTAATGGTACCGTTCCAGTTGCTCCAATCCGCCACAAGCCCGGCAAGCTGTAGATCTTGTTCGACGTTCATTCCGTGCAGGCGCCGGACGTAGGCATCTATGTCGGAATCGGGCACGTCGTGATTCTTTGAGTTGATTTCAGCAGAGGTAGCAACGGTAAGTTTGGTGGCAAACTTCTTGAGCGTAGGTGACCACACGTGTCCTCCTGACCCCAAAAGCATCGCGTTGCGCACGTCCTCTGGGTTTTTTCCAGCGTCCATCGAGCCGATTTGCGCGAGCGCGCTGTCGAGCTGCGCGGTAAGCGCGGTTTCGGTATGGTCGGGATCCTTGTAGATCTGGAGATATACGGCGAGCAGGCCGTAGGCGCGCGTTATCGTGGTGGTAGTGCTGGTACGAAGCGCTTGGCGAGCGCCCCAGCCCTCAGTTTCCCAGTTGTAGTAGTTTGCCCAGTAGCTATCCCATGCCGCGACGGGATTGGTTACGCTTGACTCGGCCGCCACGTTGCTTATGTGGCTATAGAGCCGCTTGATGTGATCCATGTCGTTCTCGAACTGAATGAACCCGGCCGGCTTGCGGTCCTTTGACGCCTTGAGCATTGCCTGCACCGTCTGCTCGCGCCAGGCGTCCGTTTGCTCGGGCGTGGCATCCTCGGGCAGCGGCGCAAGGCCGAGCTTGGCCAGATGAGCCTCGTCAAACATTTCCTCGACCTCAGAGCAGTACGTGGAGAGGTCCATGAGGCTTTCCAACAGATCACGTGTGTTTATGAGGTTTACACCCAGCGCAACGTTGTCGATTCTTGACTCGATGCTACCGAGCTTGCCGTTCATGGCCTCGATCTTGTTCATGAGGTCGCATATGGATGGGCCGGACGAGCCTCCTTTGCCCGTCCACTTCAGGGCAGCGTTCACGAGTCCGCGTGCGCCGCCAAGAATAGACTTTGCGTTACCGCCACTGAGGAAGATCTTTGACAGGTCGGAGAGGTTGTTTCCCTGCGAAAGGAGCTCGGATACCAGTTTTGTGTCGTTGGCCGTCCAGATGTTTGCGTTGGCCTTGGTGTTGGTACTGGCGTTACATGTCTGGGCAGTAAGCAGCATGGGCTCGTCGGCCTCTGGCTGGGCCTGCTCGACGTCTTTGTCGGAGCTGGAAGGCGCATCGTCTAGCACGATTGCGGCGTCACCCGACTCGTCGAGCGGCTGTATCGCAGTTTCCTGCCCGTCCTGGCTCTGGATCGGTTGCGCCTCGTCCACAACCGCTGGGGAAGCTTGGGCAACCGCACTGCCGCTGGCTGCTTCGGCGAGCGCCGGCACGGGCACAAGGGAAAAGGTGAGCGTTGCGGCAATGGCTGCGGTGGCGACTCTTGTGGCAACGGTGTTCTTGATGTGCTTCATGGCGGATTCATCCTTCCTGCAAGTGGCCTCTTTTCTATACATACGCACAAGACGAATGCGTGTCCCAAAAAAAAGACCGCAAGTGAAGCCCCCTCCTGTATCGTGCGATGCAGGAGGGGGCTTCACCTGTGTGTCTTACTCGTCGTCATCCGGTATGCCAGGCACCTTGTCGAACGTGTACTCAACCATTATGGTGCCGCTTCCGTAGTTTCTCCATTTCGCCGTTTTACCGTTTACCTTTACGGCCACGTTCTCGACGAACATATAGTCTCTATCGACTTTGAGCGTGAAGCTTGCCGTGTACTGCTTGCCCATTTGGAACGTTTCGTCGCCCGGATTCCATGAGACGCCGCTCATGCGCACTCCCCTTGATGGCGTGGAGCTCATGCTGCCCGACGTGTCGGGCCTGTGTCCCGCGCGAGGTTGCTCGATCCTCACGTTGACCTCAAGAATTCGTTGGATGGCATACGCCGGCTTGGACACGAGACAGGAAAGCGCGCCTGCCACAACCACCGCGACCGCGACCGCCACAACGCGAGTAAGGATACCGTGCTTTTTCATGATGGGACCTTTCTCCTCTTCGGCGTGGAACATCAACCGCGTCGAACCTTTTGCGATTTGTCGTACGCCTATGTATACGCACCGCGCGGCATCTTGTCCCAAAGTTTTTTCTAAATCGCGAACCAGACAAGTAACGATCTATCCCCTTGTCTGAATGCCAACAACCGTCGCTGCAGGCTGCTTTTGGCTGACGGTAGTACAATGCTGCAATAATCTGCTCCGAAAAAACAGAGGAGTTCCCATGCAAGACATTTCTGTACGCTTGAGGCACAACGGTCGGCAGCACGCAGACAAGCCGGCTCTCGTGTTTCATGGGCAAGAGCTCACCTATGCCGAGCTCGACGAACAGGCCACGCGCATAGCGGCTGCCCTCACCGCGCACGGCGCCGCGCCGGAGAAGGTCTATCCCATCCTGCTTGAGCGCGAGCCGGCCTACGTCGCGGCACTCCTTGGCGTCATGCGCGCCGGTGCCGCCGCAGCTCCCTTAAGCACCACGTATCCCCAAGAGCGCGTGAGTCGCATCGTGCGCGATTGCGAGGCGGACTTCGTGGTGGACGACGCGTTTGTGCGCGAAGCCCTAGCCGCTGCTCCGGCGTCCTTCGAGGAGCCCACGCGCGCCCCGGACTCCGCGGCCCTCGTCATCTACACCTCAGGTTCGACGGGAACGCCCAAGGGGATCGTGCACGAGCACGCCGAGCTGGCGGCCGCAATCCAGCGCACGGCCGACGGTCCGGATGGCCCGGACGCTCCGGGAGCGAGACACGAGGACGACGTGCACCTGAGCATTACGCCGTTTTCCTTCGTGGCGACGGTCGTGGACCTGCTAACCCCGCTCTGGATGGCAAACACCGTCCATGTCCTAGACGAGCAGCAGCGCCGCGACCCCGCGTTCATAGCGGATTACGTGGCTGGCCACGGTATCACCACCACGTTCGTGAGCCCGCAACTCTTGCGCCAACTCCCCAACCTGCCCGAAAGCCTCCGCATCGTAGACGCAGGCGGCGAGCGCCTGAGCAACTACGCGCCGTCTCACCCCGTCGTGCGCAATGCGTACAGCATGAGCGAGATCGCCGGCACCGTCTTTGCCCGTCCGGTCGACCGCCCCTACGAAAACACGCCGCTCGGCGAACCTCTTCCCGGCATCGTCGCCCACCTGCTCGGCGAGGATGGCCGCCCCGTGGCATCAGGCGAGGAAGGCGAGCTCTACCTCGCTGGCCCCATCGCACGTGGCTATCTGAACCAGCACGAGCTCACAGCGCAGTCCTTCCTCGCCAATCCGTTTGCCGCGCAGGACGGCCATCCGTACTTGCTGCGCACGGGCGACATCTTCCGCTACGACGCGAAGCTTGGCTATACCTATATAAACAGGCGCGACTGGATGGTGAAGGTCAACGGTCAGCGCGTGGAGCTGGGAGAGGTGGAAGCGCGACTCGCCAGCCACCCGCAGGTAGACGCCGCCGTGTGCCGCGCCTTCGTGGACGGCGAGGGACAGACCTACGTAGCCGCGTACTTCACCGCCGCCAAGGAAGCTGGAAGAGCTGGCACGGACGGCACGACCGATGACGCCGCACTTCGCGAGTTCTTGTCCAGCACGCTCCCCAACTATATGGTTCCGCGCTTCATCGTGCACCTCGACGAGCTTCCGCTCAACGCAAACGGCAAGGTGGACCGCGCGGCGCTTCCCGAGCCCGACGTGAATGCATGGCGCAGCGCTTACGTAGCCCCCACCACCGAGCGCGAGCAGCTCGTGTGCAGATCCTTCGAACAAGCCCTTGAGCTGGACCGCATCGGCCTCGACGACGACTTCTTTGCCCTCGGTGGAGACTCCATCCGCGTGATGCGGCTCGTCGCCCTTCTTGGTGAGCAAGGCATCGAGACAAACAGCCGCCTCTTGCTCGCGTCCCATACGCTCCGCGCGCTCTGTGCGGCACTCGAAGAAGCCGCCAAGGAGGAAACCGTCAGTCTGCCCCGCCTCGCGGACTATCCCCTGAGCCAGACGCAGCTCGGCATCTACGTGGAGTGTGCAGCGCGGCCGAACGAGCTGCTCTACCACATCGCAGGATGTTTGCGCCTCGACGCCTCTGTGGATCCCTCGCGCCTGGCAGGTGCGCTGCGTGCAGCGATCAACGCCCATCCGCAGCTCAAGGGCACGCTTCTTGCGAGTGCTGACGGCATCCCGCAGATGCACCGCAACGACGAAGCCCGCGCCGAGGTAGCGCTCGTCGAGCTCGCGAACGACGACGCCATCGACGAGTTCCGCACCTCGTTCATCCGGCCCTTCGACCTCGAAGGCGGGACTCTCTACCGCCTCACGGTAGCGCGCACGCCCGACGCGACGCGCCTCTACTACGACTTCCACCACATCGTCTTTGACGGCACGTCGCTCGGCATCCTCCTGCGCGACGTTTCCGCTGCCTACGCAGGAGAGGCGCTCGAGCCCGAGGCGTGGTCCGGCTTTGAGGTGGCCCAGGAAGAAACCCAGCGCCGACAAGGCCCCGCATACCAACGCGCCCGCGACTTCTACCAGAAGACCTTCGGTGGCCTGGAGGTGGAGAGCCTGCCCATCCCCGACGCGCTCGATGCACCAGGCGAAGGCCAACGCGAGCTGGTGGTGCCCAGCGGCATCGACGTGAGAGACCTCGAGGCCTTTGCCGCACGCAACCACACGACGGCAAACGTCGTGGCGACGGCGGCCTTCGCGCTTGCGACTGGCGCCTACGCCGGCGTGGACGAGGCCTTGTTTGCCACCATCTACGACGGTCGTGGAGACGGCCGCGTGGCACGCACCATATCCATGCTGGTAAAGACTCTGCCCGTCCACGCCACATGGACGGCAGACACCACGCCCAAGCAGCTCTTTGCCACGCTGCAGCAGCAGCTCTTGGCGTCGATGGCCTACGACCTGTATTCGTTTGCCGAAGTGTCGGCAGAGACGGGCATCTCGTCCGACCTGCTCTTTGCCTACCAAGGAAACACCGACCTCGGCGACGAGCTCTGCGGCTCGACGCTCACGAGCGAGCCCTTTGCGCTGGAGGAGACCGGAGGCGCGCTCACGGCACAACTCTGGCCGGAGGACGGCGAGCTTGCGCTGCACCTGAGCTTCCAAGCCGCGCGCTACACGCCTGGCTTCGTGGAGACCTTTGGTCGCACGTACGCCACGGTATTGAAGGGATTGATGAGCGGGGAGCAGGCCAACGAGGTCGCGCACGTCGTGGACCTGCCACTTGCGGACGGACAAACCCTCGCGACGCTGGATTCGTTCAACCGCACCGAGGTGCCCTACGACACCGAGGCCACCGTGCTCTCGCTCTTTGAGGCCTCGGCAGCCGCGTACCCGCAAAACGCCGCCGTGATGTACCAAGACGAGCAGCTTACCTACGCCGAGCTCGACGCGGCCGCCGACGCCTTGGCGGCTCGCATCGCCGAGGCGGGCGCGGGGGCAGACGACGTGGTCTCCATCCTGATTCCGCGCGGGCTCTGGATGGTCGTGGCGCCTCTGGCCGCGCTCAAAGCCGGCTGCGCGTACCAGCCGCTCGACTCGACCTACCCGCCAGAGCGTCTGAGCTTTATGGTGGAGGACGCCAGAGCAGCCGTGCTTGTGACTACGCCCGGGCTGCGCGAACGCGTGGAGGGCTACGACGGCCCGGTGGTCTTGTTGGACGAGACACCCACGACCAGGACGGATGCCGCGACGCGCGAGCTTGTGGCCACGCTGCCCAAACCGGCAGCCGAGTCGCGCTTCACCCTGCTCTACACCTCTGGCTCCACCGGCGTGCCCAAGGGCGTGCAACTGACGCACGGCAACCTCGTGTGCTTCCTCGCGTGGTACCACCGTCGCTTCCAAGTTGATGCGACGTGCCGCGTGGGTGCCTACGCCTCCTTTGGCTTCGATGCAAACATGATGGACATGTACTCCGCCCTCACCTCGGGCGCCACCGTCGTGATCGTGCCCGAGGAGATGCGGCTAGACATCCAGGGCATGGCAGACTACCTCGACGAGCGCGGCACGACGCATCTCTTCCTCACCACGCAGGTGGGACGCCAGTTCGTCCTGTACGCCCACACGACCAGCCTGCGCTACCTCCTGACGGGAGGCGAGAAGCTCGTCACGGTGGACCCGCCCGAAGGCTACGAGCTCCACAACCTATACGGGCCCACCGAGGCGACCGTATGCATCACGAGCTATCACGTGACTTCGCGCGAGGAAAACGTCTCCATCGGCCCCGCCTTGGACAACGTGCGCCTGTACGTGATGGACGCCCACGGCAGGCGCGTACCGCCCGGAGCCTGCGGCGAACTGCTCGCAGCCGGCCCGCACGTGGGCGTGGGCTACCTCAACAGGCCAAACAAGACCGCCGAGGTCTTCGTGCGCAACCCATTCGTGGGCGACGCCACGGAAGACGCGAAGTACGAGCGCGCCTACCGCACGGGCGACGTGGTCCGCTACCGCACAGACGGCGCCCTCGAGTTCGTGGGACGCGCGGACGGGCAGGTGAAGATACGCGGCTTCCGCATCGAGCTCTCCGAGGTGGAGGGGGTCGTTCGCGAGTTCCCCGGCATCACCGACGCCACCGTGGCTGCCTTCGACAAGCCCTCGGGCGGCAAGTACGTGACCGCCTACGTCGTGTCGGACGTGACCGTGGACACCACCGAGCTCGCCGCGTTCATCCGCGAGCGCAAGCCACCGTACATGGTGCCCGAGGTCGTCATGCAGATCGACGCCATCCCGCTGAACCAAAACGGCAAGGTGAACCGACGAGCGCTTCCGGAGCCCGTCCATGCCGAGCGCGAGCGCATCGAGCCCGTCACCGAGATGCAGCGCCGTCTCTTCAAGCTCGCGGTCGAGGCGCTGGGCCACGAGGACTTCGGCGCGGACACGGACCTCTACGAGTCTGGCCTCACCTCCATAAGCTCCATCCAGCTGAACGCGCTCATCTCCCGCGAGTTCGGCGTGGACCTGCGCACGTCCGACCTGCGCGCCAACCCCACCGTGGTGGCGCTCGAGTCCTTCTTGCAGGGCCACGCCGCAGAGGACGCCTACGAGACCGTCGTCTCGCGCGACCCCTCGGCTGCCTGCCCGCTCACCACGAGCCAGCAAGGCGTCTTTGTGGACTGCATCGCAAACCCCGGCAGCACGATCTACAACATCCCCTATCTGCTGCGCATCGGATCAGGCATCGACCTCGAGCGCTTGTCGCAAGCCATCAGCACGGCAATTGCCGCCCATCCCTGTCTCGACGTGCGCCTCACGCTCGACGAGGACGGCGAAGTGCGCCAGCGTCTGGCACGCGAGGTCGAGCCGTTTGTGCCCAGCGTCGTGGAGGGCCTGGACAATGCGGCGCTCGTGCGACCGTTCGACCTTCTTGGCGGCCGACTCTTCCGCGTCGAGATCCATCGCGCCGCAGACGGCACGTACCTCTTCATCGACGCCCACCACATCGTGGCCGACGGCACCTCGCTCTCCGTGCTCCTTGACGACATCAACCGCGCTTATGCGGGCGAGACCCCCGAGCCCGAGACCTACGGCTTGCTCGACGTCGCCTTGGCCGACCAGAAGCTGCGCGAGAGCGAGGCCTACGACGAGGCCGAGGCGTTCTACCGCGAACATTTCACCGGCTGCATGCCCACGACCGACCTCGCGCACGACCACGAGCAGACGCCCGCCCGCTGTGCCTCCGTCCTCCGCAAAAGCAAGGCCGTCTCGCCAGCGGCTCTTGAAGCTCGCTGCAAGGAGCTCGGCGTGACGCCCAACGCGTTTTTCGTCGGAGCGTTCGGAGCCGTCCTCGCACGCTACCGCTTCCAGCGCGAGGCCACCTTCGCCACCATCTACCATGGACGCAACGAGGCGAAGCTCGCCCGCGCGGTGGGCATGTTCGTCAAGACGCTGCCCGTGCGGGTGGACACCTCGCTTTCCTCAGCGGACTACTTCGCCGCCGTGCGCGACCTGCTCATGGGCTGCATGGACCACGACGTCTTCCCGTTTGCCGAGGTCAGCCGCACGTACGGCATCGCCCCCACCACGCTTCTGGCCTATCAGGGCTCGGACTTCAACGTAAGCGAGTTCTGTGGCGAGCCCGCTGAGCTCGTGCTGCTTGAGCTCGACGCGGCCAAGGAGCCGCTGAGCTTGTCCGTGGCGGTAGACGGCGACAAACACGTCTACGACCTGGAGTATCGCGCCGACCTCTACGACGAGGCCACGGCGGGCTGGTTCATCGACAACCTCGAGCTTGCGCTGAACCAGTTCGTAGAGGGCCGCGACCCCGCCGAACTACAGCTGCTCTTTGACGAGGCGCCGCGCATGGTGGACGTGCCCGCACACGCAGGCAAGACCTTCGTGGACCTCTTTGCCGAGACCGTGACCGCCCATCCCGAACGCATCGCCGTGCGCGACAGCGAGAGCCAGCTCACCTACGCCGAGCTCGACGCGGCCTCGGCTGCAGTGGCAGCGGCCCTGCGCGAGACCGGCTTTGGCCCCGAGCAGTACGCCTGCGTGCTCGCCGGTCGCTCGAAGGAGTTCATGGTAGGCGTGATCGGCGTCATGCGCGCCGGCGGTGCCTACGTGCCCATTGACCCGGATTACCCCGTCGACCGCCTGGAATACATGCTGGAAAACAGCGGCGCCCGTCATCTGCTGCTCATGCCCGAGTACGCCGACCTCGTGAGCGGCTTCGACGGCACCCGCGTGGACCTTGCCGACGTCGCGAGTTTGTCTGCCACACGCGCCACATCGGCGAAGCTCGAGTCCTGGCGCCCGACCCCGCGCAACGTGGCCTACATGATCTACACCTCCGGCTCCACCGGAAAGCCCAAGGGCGTCATGCTCGAGCACCGCAACCTCATGAACCTCGTCGAGCACCTCCAGGCCTTCGAGAAGCCCACGCCCGACGACCTCTACGGCGAGTTTGCGAGCTTCTGCTTCGACGCCTCGGTGCATGACCTCTTTGTGCCGCTCGCCGTTGGCGCGGGGCTCTACATCATTCCCGCCGAGGTGCGTCAGAACGCCATCGCCGTGTGCCAAACCTTCCAGCGCGAGCCCATCACCATCTCCACGATGCCCACCCAGATGGGCGAGCTCGTAGTGGACCAGCTCAAAGGCAACTGCGCGCTGCGGATGATCATCTTGGGCGGAGAGAAGTTCAAGCGCTTCTACGACCGCCCCTACGTGCTCGTAAACGGCTACGGTCCCACGGAAAACACCGTAGAGTCCACCCTCTACGTGGTAGACAAGCCCATGGAAAACATCCCCATCGGCAAGTCCATACTGAACGTTCGCAGCTACGTGGTGGACGAGGAGATGCACCGCGTACCCGTGGGCACGCCCGGCGAGCTCGTGCATGCGGGTCGCCAGATCGCGCGCGGCTACCACGAGCTTCCCGAGAAGACCGCGGCAGCCTTCGTGGACAACCCCTTCGCCACCTGCGAGGACGAGCGCAGGATGTATCGCACGGGCGATCAAGTGCGCATGCTCGGCGACGGAAACATGCTCTACATCGGCCGCATAGACAACCAAGTGAAGATTCGCGGCTACCGCGTGGAGCTCGGCGAGATCGAAGGCGCCATGCTCACGCACGACGGCTTGGACGAGGTCGCCGTCGTTGCCTCTGACCTCAATGGCACCACCCACATCGTTGGCTACTGGACAGGCGTCGACGTTCCCGACGCAGAATGGCACGAGTTCCTGGCGCCGCTCATCCCCGACTACATGATGCCGAGCTTCTTCGTGCATCTGGACGAGATGCCCGTGACCTCCGGCGGCAAGATCGACCGCCGTGCCCTGCCTGCGCCTTCGCGGGAAACCGTCGGCGAGAGTGACTTCGTCGCACCGACCACCGAGCTGGAGCGCCAGCTCTGCGAGATGTTTGAGAAGGCGCTGGGACGCGAGCGCGTGGGCATCGACGACGACTTCTTCGAGCTTGGCGGCACGTCGCTCTCCGCCAGCAAGGTGGCGGTGATGTGCTTCAACGCGCACCTGCCCATCGTGTACGCGGACCTCTTCGAGCACCGTCGCGTGCGCGCCCTCGCAGCTATGGTGCAGGAAAACGCCCCAGACGCAGCACCAACTGAAGAATCCCCGACGGCGTCCAAGAAGGTCACAGCAAAGCCTCATTCCCCCGCGACGGCTACCTCTTCCGCACAACAGGAAGCAGACAAACGCACGACCTTGTTTGCCACCGCAGCAGCCAACGCAAAGCGCGACCTCGCCGCCGCGCCGGACAATTACGACTACGCCTCCATCGACGCGCTGCTCGCGGCCAACGTCTCTGCCAACGTGGACGACGTGGCAGACGAAGG
>CACXZL010000005.1 GCA_902772085.1 uncultured Coriobacteriaceae bacterium
TCCGTAAGAGCGTCACAGAACTCCTTCACCCACAGGTCCAGCTCTACGTTTCCGGTAGTGAAGAAACCGGAGGAGCTCCATGGGTCCTCGACCCCCTGATAGCTGTTTTGCACGGAATTCGAGCTTACCGCTTGCGTCTCAACGGTCTCTGAAGACGTTGCTTGCGATACACGCGGCATAAAGCGCCGATACAGCAGCACGATCGCAGAGAAAGCAAGCGCCACCGACAGCACCGGTAGGATTCGACCCCAAATATCACCAGCAGAAAACTGCAGGCCTTTGACGGCATTTGCGTCTTTGCTCTGCGCTTTCTCAGACGGCTGTTTTTTCTTCCCCTGCTTGGCGGCATCGTCATGCCCACGCTGAGGCTTGTTCTTTGCCTGCTTGCGCTTCTCCGTGCCCTCGGCCATGACTGCCTCCAGTCCTCCCTATAAACTAGTTGCCCAGCGCTGGCAACTCTACCATCTCCTCAGGATGCTCAGCTACATACGCATCCCATTGGTCGTCCAGCAGAGCCTGCACAACCTCACCCTCGACGGTCTCCCGCGCCAGAAGCACTCCGGCCATCGTGTTCATCTGCGTGCGACGCGCTCCAAGAACGCTGTGCGCCCGCTCGTGTCCCTCTCGCATAATGCGCTCAACCTCGTCGTCAATGCGCTTGGACGTCTCAGCGGAAAGATCGTTGTGGTTTGCCCAATCACGACCCAAGAAGACCTCATGCTGGGCCTCGCCATACACCTGAGTGCCGAGCTCTGCACTCATGCCATAGCGCGTCACCATCTCGCGGGCCATCTTGGTCGCACGCTCCAAATCGTTGCTTGCGCCAGTGGTGATATCATCGCAAAAGAGTTCCTCGGCGGTGCGCCCAGCCAGAAGCACCGCTATCTGATCCAACATTCCGCCACGCGTCTCGAGGAAGTGATCCTCCTCAGGCAACTGCAACGTATAGCCCAAGGCACGACCACGGGCGATGATGCTGATTTTATGCACTGGATCCGAGTTTTCCAGAACGTGGCCCACCAAGGCGTGTCCGCATTCGTGGTAGGCTATCGTCTTTCGCTCGGCCTCGGTCATCACGCGTGTCTTCTTCTCTGGCCCGGCGAGAACGCGCTCCATGGCTTCTTCTATCTCGTCCATGGTAATCGTTTGCTTGTGCCTACGCGCAGCCAGCAGTGCGGACTCGTTCATAAGGTTGGCGAGGTCCGCTCCGGTAAACCCAGGCGTAAGCTTGGCCAACGACTCGAAGTCAACGCTTTCTGCGAGGGGTTTGTTTTCCGCATGGACGCGCAGAATCTGCTCGCGCCCCTTCACGTCAGGCCTGTCTACCGTAATCTGTCGGTCGAATCTGCCAGGACGAAGCAGCGCTGGATCCAGGATGTCCGGACGATTCGTGGCGGCAATGAGAATGACCGCGGTGTTGTCCTCAAAACCATCCATCTCCACCAGCAATTGATTGAGGGTCTGCTCGCGCTCGTCGTGTCCGCCGCCCAAGCCCGCGCCACGTTGACGTCCCACTGCGTCAATCTCGTCAATAAACACGATGGAGGGAGAAGCCTCCTTTGCCTGCTTGAACAGATCGCGCACACGCGAAGCGCCGACGCCCACAAACATCTCGACGAAGTCAGAGCCGGAAATGGAAAAGAACGGCACACCCGCTTCGCCGGCAACCGCCTTTGCAAGCAGCGTCTTGCCCGTGCCGGGAGAGCCCATGAGCAGCACGCCACGAGGAATCTTTGCTCCCATGTTGCGGAAGCGCTCAGGCTCAGAGAGAAAGTCGCGTACCTCCTTGAGCTCTTCCACTACTTCGTCTATGCCGGCGACGTCGGAAAACTTCACCTTGGGACGATCGCCCTCGCTCGTCTTTGCCGAAGTCTGCCCAAAGCTAAAAGCCCTGCCGTTTTGGCCCTGCATCTGACTCATGAAGTAGATGATAATCCCCATGATGAGTACGGTGGGCAACACCGTGATCAACAAGGTCTCCCAGAGCTCGTTGGTGCTGGAATCCACCGTAAACTTGATGTTTGAGTGCTTCGCCATCAGCTCGTCCAGATTGTCCTCTCCCACGTACGCGGAGCGGAAGGAAGTGAGCTTTTCTGCCTTCTTGGCATCGGAGTTGGCATAGAACTTACCCGTCAGCGATCGGTCTTCCGTCTTGTAGGTCACCTCAGTAACGCGGTCTTCCTTGACTGATGTAACGAACTCACTTGTGGGTATGGTGACGACCTTCTCACCCTGAAACATGTTTCCCGCTCGGAAGATCATAAATGCGAGAAGCACCGTCAAGAGGATGATGTAGCCAATGCCTCTTTTGCGTCCTGCAGGCGAAAGATGAGGCATGTTGTTGTTGTCGTTGGACACGCGTGACTCCTATCGGCGAGTAGCTAACTTTGCCATTCTACCCGTTTGACAAAAAAGAAGTGCTGCCAGTTTGGCACATACACAAAAAGGCGGCGTTCATCGTTACAGTTCACACCCCGTCACCTCACACACCGTCATCGCGCCCGGCCAGCAATCGGCTCCGCGCTCGCTTCGCTCGCTCACTTCGTGAGTCGCCGCTTTCTGGCCGGGCGCGATGACGGTGTGTGAACTGCAACCGTTCATCAGTTGCGCTGCACTCTTGGTCTATGAGTACACTTCAGGCTTGAGAATTCCCACATACGGGAGATTGCGATACCGCTCAGCATAGTCAAGGCCATAGCCAACGATAAACTCGTTTGGCACATGCACGCCAACGTATCGCGGCTCGATGGCAGGCCTCTTGTCTGGGATGTCCTTCACGGAAAATGCCGCAACCTCTATGGACGCCGGATGACGCGCCTCAAGCATTTCGATGAGATAGCTCAGGGTAAGCCCAGAATCCAAAATGTCTTCCGCTATGACGACGTGGCGGCCCTCGATCCGGGTGTCCAAGTCCTTTACGATGCGCACGACGCCGGTGCTCTTCACGCCATCACCATAGCTCGACACGGCCATGAAATCTACCGAGCACGGCACCGTTATCGCACGCACCAGGTCTGCTGTAAAGACGAACGCACCGCGCAACACGGTGATTATCAGCGGGTTCTTGTCTTTGTAGTCTTCTGAAATCTTTGCCCCCATCCGCGCTACGATCTCCTTGATCGCATCTTCCGAGAGAACAATGGACTCGATATCTGGATGATTGCATGAACTCATGAATTTCCTCTCATTCAGTGGCCTTGCCTTCGCCCGTAAAGTATTATAATAGACACTGACCATGGAGGGGTGGCAGAGCGGTTGAATGCAGCGGTCTTGAAAACCGCCGGGCCGAAAGGTCTCGCGGGTTCGAATCCCGCCCCCTCCGCCATGATAACGACGCCACTTGAAGTACTCCTTCAAGTGGCTTTTTCTTTCATGAGGGATGAAGGGATTCGAACCGCAAGGTCGGCAAGGCGCTTTATCTGCTGGCCTTCTTGTATTCATCCATGAAGGAGCCAAACATCCCCTTCGTACGCCCTATCTGCTTGCCCACGGCTTTCTGGGGATCGGCATTCTTCGCGGCCTTCTTTGCCTTGCCTATCATGCGACCAAATCCCCTAGCCCCTTGCTCCACAGCGCCTCCAGCCGCTTTCCCTGCCTTTGACACCGCCTTTTTTCCACTGAGCTTCGCGCGGGCATAGCTTTCTCCGGCCTTTGCCGCAAGTCCCCCGTTCAGAGCAAGGTTTGCCACCTCAGGCTTGACGAGCATGAATCCATTTGCATAGCCCTCAAGCATCTCACCTGGTATGACCACGTTGCCCACAAGCGACTTTGCCACTGATCCATCGCCAACGTAAAACGCCTTCACGGCACCGGTCTTTGGACTGAATTCCACATCGTCCACCCAGCCAAGCTCCTTGCCGTCTGTGGTCTTTGCATCCATGCCAGTCCATAGGATGCATCGATCCCAGTCAAGTCCCAGCCTCTCCATCGCCGCTTCGTTCGTTCCTTCATCCGCCTTCGTGAGAATAAGGCCCAAGTCATGCGCCTTTACCGAGTCGAGGGCCACAAACACATCTGGCCTCTTTACCATACCTGCTATGTCTGGCTGTCGCACGAGAAAACCCACCACATGCTTGCCCGACGGGGCGAAGACCACCTGTCGAATCTGCCCTACGAGCGTCACGTCCTTCTCAGCGAGTTTTGTGGGATCGGCAGGGCTTTTTTTCTTTGGCCTATATACTTTTACACGCATGAGTAGGCTAACCTTGAGCATGAGATGGTCCTTTCGCCATATGAAGAGCCCCTCTGCCGGGTCTCTTGTTTCTTATTTACCATTGAGACAAGAGAGCCCAGACAAAGGGGCTTCCTTCTGTTTATAACCTTTAGGACGCCTTGTCGCTACTCCTCAGCGTCGGCGTCCTTGGCCTCCTCTGCGGCAACCTCAGACTCTGCATCGGCTTCCTCTGCAGCTTCGGACTCGGCGGCAACGACCTCCACCTCAGCCTCGACGTCCTTGCTCTCGGATTCGGCTTCTTCGACGTTGGAGTTGAGCGAGTCGCGAAGCTGATCCATGCGCTCGCGGGCAAGGTCCACCTTGGCACGGAGCTCATCCGCAGTGGCGTCCACCTCGGGACGCACGTTGGTGAACTTCTCAGCCACTGCCTGCTGGCTGCGCTCGTACGTGTCTATGGCAGAATCCCAAGCGTCGTTCATGGCATCGGAGGCCATAGCACGGCTCTCGGCACCAGAGCGAGGAGCTAGAAATACGCCTGCGGCAAAACCGGCAGCGGCACCTACCACAGCACCAAAAGCAAACTTAAAGACACTCATGTAATCCTCCTGACCCTTATACGAGCAGCGCCCGCATTTCTTGTCCAAATGTGTAGAAAGTATACCCTCTCACGTGGTGAGAAATGGCTTCATGGGGAAACAGTCAAAAATCATGCATGATTCATGTTACCGTTCATACCCCCGCACCTGCGCCAACCAGCAAGCGGCTCCGCGCTCGCTTCGCTCGCTCACTTCGTGAGTCGCCGCTTGCTGGCATGCGCAGGTGCTGGGGTATGAACGGTAACTGATTCATAGGTATTTTCACCGTTATTTAGATTATCTTGCGGGACATGCGTGGTCCTCGGTCAAGGTCGTCGCCGTCTTCGACGTAGTCGTCCGCATACTCGTCAGCCATGTCCTCGTAACCGTCGTCCGCATCCTCAAAGGAGCCAGCGTAGGGATCGCTGTACCAGCCGTCCTCCTGCAATGAGGAAGGTCTCGAATCATGCGTCATTCCCTCCGTGGGCAGACCTCGCACCAACTCCACCAAGCCATTCACGGTAGCATCGACATCAGGCACCGCTCCGGCACCCCCCGTGAAGGCCCACGTGATGATCCATACCGCACTCGAGAGCGCGCCGGCCACCAACACATCGTCTATGCAGTCAAACCGTATGCTGTACGTGCGATCATAGGCCAGCTCTCGCCACGTACGCCCGGCTATGACATCATCCACCATGTTTGTGCGGGCGAGCAGCTCCACCGTCACATGCTCGAGCAGATGCGCAAGCTCGGTGTCGCCCATGCAGTCCTTGAACGTCGAACCCGCATCGCCAACACAAGCATGGTCTATGATGGCTGGCAGCAACCGATAGACCCGTGTGGTGCCTTCCAAATCCTCGCTCGTCATGAGCGGTGCATCCTCAGCTACCTGCACAGTTGCCGTAAAGTATTCGGTGCCCACAACCACGCGTATGATGTCGATGAGCTGCGCCATGGTATTGTCCTCCTGTATCGTGATAGCCGAGTCTCAATTATAGCGTTGTTGGCGTGATGGAAAACCCATTCGTAAGGCTACTCGGGCTCTTCCTTGACCTTCTCCTCTGGTGCCGTGACTCGCAAGGTGGCAACGCGACGTCCGCGCATGGATTGCACCACAAAAGAATACCCTTCCTTCTCGAAGGAGTCGCCGGGACGAGGGAGCTTGTCGGCCAACTCGAGCACAAAGCCAGCAATGGTCTCATACTCTGCGTTGTCTTCTATGGGCCAGCCCAACTCGATGGCGTCATCTATTGAGTAACGACCGTCTACTATCCATTCGCGTTCACCCGTCTGGTTGAGGTAGCGGTTGTCGGGGTCAAACTCGTCCTCAATCTCGCCCACGACTTCTTCCACGATGTCTTCGATGGTGATGATGCCTGCCGTCCCGCCGTATTCATCCACCACGATGGCCATCTGCTCATGCTCGGCCTGCATTTCCGAAAGGAGCGGGAAGATATCCTTCGTTTCGGGAACGTACTTCGCCTGACGCATATAGCGGCCCACGTTCTTCTCGGCATCGCCTTCGTCGAGTACGGGACCCATAAGGTCCTTTATGTGCGCGATGCCCACGACGCGATCTATGTCCTCGTGGAAGACCGGCATGCGACTGTATCCCGTACGTCGCATCGCCTTGAGCACCTCCGCACATGTCGCCGTATCTTCCGTCGCCTCAACGTCCACGCGCGGAACCATGACCTCGCGAGCCACCGAGTCTCCAAGGTCTATGACGTCGTGGATCATGCTCTTCTCTTGGTCGGTAAGCTCCTCGGCATCCGTCACCATATAGCGGATTTCCTCTTCGCTGACGTTTTGACGATCATCCGTGCTCTTGATGTGCAGCAACGTCGCCAACCCGTTTGCGCTCGCAGCGGTAAGCCATACCAAGGGCATTGCCAGCTTGGAGAAGGCACGCAACGGGCCGGCTACCCGCTTGCTCACCTTTTCTGGATCGGCCATGGCGATGCGCTTTGGCACGAGCTCTCCCACCACAATGGAGAAATATGAGAGCACCAGGGTGATGATCACCGTAGCAAAGCCACGTGACAGGGGAAATCCCCGCTCCGCCAACCAGTCCCCAAAAGGCTCCGACAAACTCGTCGCGGCAAATGCCGAGCTCGCAAACCCCACGAGGGTAATGGCAACCTGAATGGTCGCCAAAAAGTCACCAGGATTCTCTATGACGGAGGCGGCCGTTGCAGCGGCGCGGTCGCCTTCCTCTGCCTCGTGATCGAGTACGACTTTCTTTGCAGTGGAGAGGGCCATCTCCGACATGGAGAAATAACCGTTTATGATGGTGAGAACTATAGTTACGGCGATAGAAATTGCTATGTCCATGCGGGGATATGCAACCTCCTCAATTGGCCTTATGTGTGATTATTCAGTGTAGCAGAATCCCACGCATCTATGCCAGCTCGAAGCCCGCTTCTGCGATAGCCTCTGAAACAAGTGACGATTCCAGCTCCCCTTCATACTCCACGACGCCCGTTTCGTGATCTGCGGTGACGTTCTTTGCTCCGCGATCCTCTAGCGCGGTGCTTACGAGCTTCTCGCAGGCATTGCAATGCATACCTGCCACCTTGATGGTGTTTTTCTTCTGCGGAACTTCACTCGCGTGAGCGGCGAAGATGTCTTTGAGTCCCATTGTTTCCTCCGTTCTGCCTCGCGATTTGCGAGGTTTTTCATATCCAAAGAGCATACCACGTTAATCAGGCCTTGCGCGGTAGAAGGAAAACCAGAGAAGGAGGACAAATCCACAGAAATCACTTGCCGCACGGATGAACGTTTGCCGGAATCGTCCTCAGCGCAATTGGGACTTCTCCCGCGTTTACCAAATGCACACATTTTGCAAGTTTCATTGGGACGTAGATGCCAGTCGTACGTACTTATATATGTTCCGATAGGAAACAGGGCGCACAAAAAGTCACCCTCCCAAGAAAGGACTCATCATGAGTGGGGAAGTGGAGAGGTTACACAGCGTGCTCGCGACGAACGAGAGTCTGTGCAACGAAATCCAAGAAGCAGCAAAGGCCTACCAAGGCAACAAAAATGACGACCGGGCGGTATTTGGAGCCGTCGTCGCGCCTACGGCAAAAACCGCTGACATCGAAATCACCTATGACGAGGCATGTCAGGCCATGCTTGATGGACGTGAGCTGACCGATGAAGAGCTGGAAGCCGTTGCAGGCGGCACCGGCATGGTATGGCGCACCCTCGTGAGTGGCGCACTTGCCGCTACGATGGTCTTCTCTACGATGCCATCCAAAGCGATTGCCGAGGAACTGAACGTTTCACAAGACGCTCCTATCGAAGTAGTGGACGAGACCAGCAAGTCGGATGAAAGCATGCAGGCGGTTGACGATGCACAGGCTGGCGATCAGCAGGATGACGCCGCCCATAAAGCAACGCCGGAACTCACCGCCTACATCGCTCGCGGCAACAACGGCAAGGGCTACCAGCTCACCAGCAACGGTGGCGCGCGTGTGAACCTCAGCGTACGCATCGATTCCACCGGTGGCCAGGTCGATCTTTCCAAGGCGATCCTTGCCTTTGCAAACAGCAACGTTTCCATAAGCGACGAGACCGTCTCCCCCGACGCGTCGAATCAGGCCGAACTCACCGTAGCCAACCTCAACGCGGACGAACTTGCCACGCTCAAGGCCGAGTGGCGCGTAGACGACACCAACGAGTTCATGAACGCCTACGTGAGCCAGCTCGCCAACCTCATGGCGCAGGGTGTGTCAGTCCAAGGCGGCATCTCGAACCGTTCGGGCATAGAGCTACCCGCAGATACGACCGTTCAGACGACTGCAATCAATCTTGCGAGCTTCGGCATGGCGAGCGCACCTGACGAGCAAATGCTTGTGGCTCAGAACGAGAACGGCGGCGAAGACGAGGCAAGAGCCAAACGCGTGAGCGAAACCTGCAAGTATGCGGCACAGGTCATGAATCTCATCGGCAGCTTCGCCACCTCCATCGCCACCGAGACCCCCGGCGCAACGATCCAGGGCATGGGCGCCTTCCTCGGCTTCATCGCTCAGGCACTCGCCCCTACGGGCTGGACCACGCAAGACGTGATGAATGCGGTGCTTGCGCTCGACTCAAAGATGGACGGTATGTCTGCCCAGCTGGGCGAGATCGCCAGCCAGCTCCAAAAGCTCGAGACCTCAGTGGACTACAAAACGCAAGTAGGCAAGATCACCGAGCTATGCAACAAGGCCATGGCCTACTACCCCTGGACAACTCAGTGCACACAGACCATCAAGGACGAACCTGACCGCGATATCTACAAGGTCGGCGACCCCGCCAGCTCAAAAACGGGCACGGCGCTCGAGAGCCTGCGCGAGCAGACCATCAAGCAGTCGCAACTCACGGGCGAAGGCCTTTCCACCTTCAACGTCGCAAGCGACCTTGCCGACGCGATCATAGGCAACAGCACCACGCAGTTGACCGGCGCTGCAAGGAGCTTCTTCGATTACACGGCAAGCTGCGTGAACTGGGAACCCGAGACATACTACGCGCGTCAGGCCTTCATAGCCTATGTGGGCGATGCCTTCATCAATGCCTACAACGCAGCGATGAACGAGCTCGCCTGGCAGATCGCAGAGGCCAAGACCGACAACGAAAGGCTCGTTTTGTGCCAGAACCGCAAGAACCTAGCCGACAAGGCCACTGCCGTTGCCAATCTCATCGGCGAGGAGGGCGAGCTCATACCCAACACCACAGACCGCGCCGACGGTAAGGTACTCTGCACGGTGAACGGGAGGCTCTACGCCAAGTCTTCCGACGGACTCGCCACGATCTACGCACCCATAAGGACCCTCGACCAGTCCGACTTCACGAGCTCGTTCAACGACCTGCTCACCGAGCGTGACGAGGACTTAGACAGCACGCCTGCCTGCACCAACACCATGAGCCGTGCCAACTTTGAGACCATGGCCGAGCGTGAAGCCTACGTGCGTACAGTCCCCAACTACTCCGATGTTACCTCCATCCGCAAGGAGCTCGAGCTGGTGGGCCTACTTCCCTATGACTTCTCGTACCCGGTACCGAGCAGCGAGTCCTACAACTCCGACAACGACCGCGCGACCGCATCTCCGCACGACTACAACTCCATCGCATGGGTTCGCCCCAAGTCCATCGGCTACGCCATGTGTGGCGAGGTCACGCAAACCTCAAAGTCTGACGCGGCAAGCCAATACCACAAACGCACCTACAGCGCCGACGCCTTCGACATCGACAACAACCGCGCCGTGGGCAAGCAAGAACTCTACGACTACAACGTGCGCTACCTGGTCTTCCCTGCACGCTGGCAGGTAGACCTCACCGTAATGCCTATGTTTGAGATGCATGCCAGCGACTAGCATAGCCCGCATCGGCAGGTAACGGGTGACAGGGGGACGGGGGAACTGTCACATTCTCAATGTGGCAGTTCCCCCGTCCCCCTGTCACCCTCTGATTTCTATCTCATTTATGATGCAATAGGTCCTTTACCTAGCTAAAGCTCGATGCTAAGCAGCAAATGTATCACTCACGCTCCAAAAGCTCCTCTATCCTAAAGAGCTTACTCTCCTGTGACAGCCTTAGGACCACCTCATTACCCTCGGCCATCTCGTCGGGGAGCTTATCTTCCAAAATTGAAACAATAACCTGTACGTTACAATCTCGGGCCACTTCATCAATTTGCGAGAGCTGATTGCCATGCATCATTTCTTTTTTATCGTACAGAAGGAAATGCAGACATTCTATTCCCTGGCTGTCTGCAAAGCTTGTATAGGCGAAATCAAAACAAAGAATCTCCCCCTGCTTTTTTCCACCGCTGATGTTGTGAAGGCTCTGTACGCTAAACTCGTAGCAGGGTTTGTTTGTTTTTCTGTCCTTGCCAAGGTCACATGAAAGCACGTAGCGCTCACCATATAATCTATCGGAAATACGAGAAAAGTGCCGATTGAGCAAAGCGACACGCTCGTCTAGCTTTTCGTGGAACGTCGGGGAATATAGCTCTTCCCCCATTGAAGCGAGCTCGGCTTCGTAGCGTTTGATGCGACCGTCGGACTCCTCGACTTGCCTTATCAAGGCTTCGCACTCGCCCTTAGACCGATGGCAATTATTGAGACTAACGATATTTCGCTCGAGCTCGGAGCTCGCCAACTCAACTGATAGCGCATCGGAAAGAGAACGCTCTTCCCTAAGCAGATTTTCCAATTCCTTATGCATATCACGCAGAGAAGCCTCCAGCCGAGGAAGATCTGCAGATATAAATCTAACCCGTTCCTCAAGCATCGTGTTATGAAACGCTACTAGCTCCTCAAACGTATGTTGAAGATTTGGAATAAAGAGACGCGCTTCTTCATAAAGCAGCTTAATCTGGCTAACGTCAACATCCGAAATGCTTGCCTTCAACTCTGCACACGCAGCACCTATCACGGCCACTCGTATGTTAGCCTGTTCGATAGTAGAACTGAGCTGACCAATTCTTGTCTGGACGCCATCCATCCTTTCCAATGCCCATTCCACATCTTGGGCGACGCCTAGCTTTCGTCTCTTCTCTTCAAGTACCTCTATTTCTGCATTGAGTTGTCCAAGGACTGCCTTGTAGCCACCCAAAGTCCTCCCATTTAGGAGCTTCTTTCCATAGCTCTGCTCCGCTTTGAGTTCTCTCGTTACTTTCTGCATGTCATTTGCAGAACTTTGCGGGAAGCCCAAAAGAAAGAGATACAGAGCCTCATACTCCAACTTGGTGGTGTTTTGATTGAGAAGGCGAACGGTGTGTTCAATCTTCCAGTTGCTAATACGAAGATTATGGGCAATGGCTTGTCGGAGCGTGGGCTTTTCCACGTCATCTAGGCTTGGAATGAGCTTTTCAGCAAGGTGCTTGGTGAACATCTTGGAGGTAAACTGCTCACCATCAATCTTGCGAACTGAATTGCGCTTATC
Organism: uncultured Coriobacteriaceae bacterium; assembly: GCA_902772085.1. Lineage (GTDB taxonomy): Bacteria > Actinomycetota > Coriobacteriia > Coriobacteriales > Atopobiaceae > RUG440. The sequence goes on from CACXZL010000005.1 coordinate 11,686, forward strand.
CGCAAAGTTGCGCTCAATGGATACGGTTCTCGGAAGAGGAGTATCCAACCTATCAACAAGCTCAAGGCATACTGTCACCTTATGGTCCACAAGAAAGTCGCGCACTTTAGCATAGACTGCACCAGGTGTCTCAGGATCTTCGTATATCTCTTTCTTGCCACCGTCGAGACAGAAGTCGATGAGTTTGAGCACCGTTGTCTTTCCAACGTTGTTACCCGTTCGCGTATTGTCGGAATCTGGCGTCTTATCAACAATGAGATTGAGTCCCGCATGGAAGCTGATGTCACGTATAACCCCCAAGTCCGAGTTAATGAGCAGCCGTTTTATGAACACAGCGAAATCACCCCTTCTGAGGTGACGCGGATTGCCCCCACAAGATACAGCCAGTCAATAGCAAGAAAGAAAAGCGCAGGCGCAACCCCATGCTGCTCTTTTACACGCAGAAACAAATCAGGAAGCGCAAGGGCTTCGTTATCCGTCTTGGTCAACAAATCAATGAGTAGCGCTCCTACATAGTATGCAGAGTTCTCGGGCCGTTCATCTCTAGGCAGTAGCATTTTCTTCGCCCTCCAAGGAAGTAGCACTAGCAGAGATAAGCACGTTTGGGCCTTCGTAGATTTTGCAGCGCATGAACGCATCGACAACAATAATCGTCACATAGAGTTCAAGCTCTTCCCTGGTTATTTGGGTAGCAAGAAGTTCTGGCTCAAGCTCGCCACAAAGCTTGGACACCAAAGCAATGAATTGCTCATCTGCCCTATCAGTCACCATAGCGACCTCAACAAATCGACGACGCAGCAGACTGAAAAGCGCAAGCTGCCGGTTGCTCCCACCTTGGGCGTATGCGTCATAAATACTCATAAGGATGTGAGTATAGGCAGCATACGAATGGATTTCGGAAGCGGCAAACTTTAAACCATTCGCCACGATCTTTGCATCAATATTGAACGCAACTGCATCTGGCAGGGCAACTTCAAGCAATTCATGGCCGCTAAGTGTTTCCACCACCCAACCAAGTCCACTTGGAAGCTTAGCCAAATCTGGCTTACGGGTAAATTCTCGCTCGACAAGGTTATGTATCTCTTCAATGATACGTATGTCAGGAAGTGAAGAAATGCGCTGCATAAGAGTAGGTAAATCAAAAACATCCTCTTCTATATTGAATTCGATGTAGTTCGGCACCAACGGATAAGGTTCCTTGTACTTCGGACGCTTCTCGACCAGGAACATAAACATTAGTTTGTAGCTCACATAATCTTTAAGACAGTCCTGCTCAAGTGTATGTCTTATCTTTTCCTTAGAAGAGTCTGAACTGACCTGCACAAAAGTCTTGCTAGACTGATCAATAAGATCGAACCCTGGCTTATTGTGCTCAGTTACGTTGGCATTGACGAGTTTAAGTCCGAATACGAGATTAAGAACACCTGTAATGGCATCTTCGCAATACACATGTGTACTTGTGTGGTTGAGCCGTGAGTCAATCTTTAACTTAGTGCAAACACCAAGAAGCACATTTTCTATGCCTTCACAAAGATCTTGCCTTCCGACAGCAATGCCTCTATTGACTTTCATGCCACCTCCAATCCAAGCGTTCGTTCATCATAATACAGTGGCGTGACAAAAACTATGGTTTATCTATCCCAGACTCAATAGCGTAGACAATCTAATAAATGATATTGTTTTCATTTGGCACTCAGAGGGGAGGCATCCATGCAAGTCGCGATAGTACCAATGACACGTGAGGAAGAAGCCCGAGGAAAGGCATACGTACACTGCACGGCATGGAAAGAGACGTATCGCGGCATCCTAAGCCAGAGCTTCCTCGACGGACGGACGTTGGCGTTCTCCGAAGAGAGGGCTTTGCGAGCGTTCCGCTCGGGTGTCAGCACCCTACTTGCCAAAGATGCCGACAAAGTAGTCGGGTTTGTTGACTACGGTGCCTACAGAGGCGATGATCTGCCATTTGCAGGTGAGGTCTACGCCATCTACTTACCGGCAGACTACTACGGCTGTGGAATCGGGACGAGGCTTATGCAAACCGCACTGCGTGACATGCCAACCTTCAGCACGTTTGTAGTCTGGGTGCTCGGGGGAAACGCACGTGCCATCCGTTTTTACGAAAGCTTGGGCTTCAGGCTCGACGGCATGGCTCAGACGCTGAACCTCGGTGGAGAGGCGACGGACCTCAGGATGGTACTCCACGGGCAGGTTTTTGCAATTGCATGCATACGATTTGCGTGCCGAGTATGCAAGCAGCTAAATCCTCATCGTGAGCGGTACAAGATGCACCGTGAGCGGTAGTTTGGTTTATCCCAAGCTCCTGCGTGCATAGGACTTGCAGTGCTTTCGGCGCAGTTGAACGTGACAAATTCGCTTTTGCCCGCGCAATATGCGCGAGGTGGATGTGCAAAAGCCGCGCAATGCGGTGTTTAGTCTGGTCACTCCGTTTACACACCAACGAAAAAAGGAGTGACCATGGCACTGTACTGGCCCGAAGAAAAGGTGGCCCTCGACATCGTGGACGACCCCTATCGCACGCCCTTCGAAGGCGACGACAGCTACACCGTCTTGCGCGTGACCTGCGCAGACCTCTGCAACTACGACTCATATAGCAAAGTGATGAAGCGTCTTTGCGAGCTTCTCGGCAAAGAAGCTCCCGACATGCCTGGTTGGGAGGATGCAAACCGCACGCTTCACTCGACGTTCTTTTCTCAAGTTGGCGACGCGATGGACGTACCCACCTATCCATTCCCTGACTACTTCGAGGACGAGGACCTTTCAAACGTGGAGATCGTGGCGTCCTCCGAGGAGGAAGGCGCGCGCATGCGTGCAGCCGCACATAGCAAAGGCCAATACGTACGTGGCATAAGCGTATGGGACGGCCCTGTGCCCAAGGGCTCCTTCGAAGCGATTTCAGAAACTACCCGCATGAGCACGCCCGAGTACTTCTTTCTCCGCAAGGCGAATCAGCTCCCCTTTGTGGAAGCCGTATGCATGGGCATAGAACTCTGTGGCAAGTACCGCACACAGCTCACGCAGTACGACAAGAGCGAAGGATACGACTTCCTCAAGACCCCGCGCACATCCAAGGACACGCTGCGCCATTATTTGCGAGACATACGAAACACCAAGGAAGGCAAGCGAGCAAAGCGCATTCTGCGACATGTGCTCGACCAATGCAGCTCGCCCATGAGCTGCTACCTGTACGTGCTTCTTTGCCTCCCACGTTCGCAGGGAAGCTATGGCTTTGAGCGCCCTGGTCAGTGGGGTCCCGTATGCACCGACAAGGGCTTTCTGCCAGCGTCTTCAGGGGACTATCTCATGTACGACCTCTTTTGGCCAAAGAAGCTGGTTGCGGTCCAATACACCGGCGAGGCATATCCACGCGAACGTGATTTCGTCGCGCTCGCCACGGAAAACGTACGCGTGGTATGCGTCACCGACGACGACCTGGCCGATCCAGAGAAGTTCGATGCCGTTGCCCAAAGAATCGCCAAGCTTCTGGATGTAAAGCTGCCCGAACCCTCAGAAAAATGGACCGAAAGCAACAAGCACCTGCGAAGCCAACTCCCCATCCCCGCTTACAATCACATGAAGCTCACCATGCACGACATCACCGAGCATTACGTAGCGTAAGCGATGTTCGCGCACTAGCCTGTCCCTAAAGAAACGTCAAATCCTTTCGGGACAGGCGCGCTAGGGAGTATTGCGGGTTGTTGGTCGCACCTAAAGCGCCTGCTTGCGGACATTCTTCCGCAAGCAGGCGTACTCAACCCGCTGAATCTATCTGACGCTTAACGCTCGCCAGAAGCACGACGGTCCTGATACTCCTGTGCGAGGCGCTGCTGCACATCGTGCGGCACCTGCTCGTAGCCGCTCACCTCGAGCTCGAACTCGCCCGTACCACGCGTGAGGGAGCGAAGGCGCGTGGCGTAGTCGGTGACCTCGGCGTACGGCACCGTCGCCTCCACGGTGGTCTCGCCGGGATTGGAGGCGGCCATGCCTTCTACGCGACCACGGCTTGCGGAGATGTCGCCCATGACGGAACCGGCGTAGCTCTCGGGCACGGTAATCTTGAGATGAGCCATGGGCTCGAGCAGCACGGCCTCGGCCTGGCTCACCGCATCCTGGAAGCCCAGGCGCGCGGCGGTCTTAAACGCCATTTCGTTGGAGTCCACGGGGTGGAACTGGCCATCGTACACGGCCACCTTCACGTCGATGACGGGATATCCCGCAAGCACGCCGCCCTTCATGGTCTCCTGCACGCCCTTGTCGATGGCGGGTATGAAGCCACGCGGGATGGCACCGCCCACGACCTCGTCAAGGAACTCGTAACCCCCGTCGGGATTCGGCTCGATGCGCAGGCGGCAGTCGGCGAACTGGCCGGAACCACCGGTCTGCTTCTTGTGACGGCCATGGCCGGTAGCGGTACGGCGGATGGTCTCGCGATACGGAATCCGCAGCTTGACGGTGTGCGCGGTAACGCCGGTACGGTCCTCCAGACGCTCAAGCAGCACGGAGACCTGCGCCTCGCCGATGGCGGAAATGACAGTCTGCCCGGTCTCCTCGTCGCGCTCCACCTTAAGGGTGGGGTCGGCGTCGGCACTCTTCTCGAGGAAGGCGTACAGCTTGCCCTCGGTACCGCGCTTGTCGGGCTCGATGGCGATGCGATACAGGCTGTTTGGGAAGCGGAAGGCAGCAGCCTCCACCTTGCCGGTGACGGAGAGCGTGTCACCAGTGAGGGCATCGAGCTTCGGCACGACCACGATGTCGCCTGCGGCAGCGCTCTTTACGTCAGTGGTCTCGCGGCCCATCATGATGTAGAGATGGCCCAGACGCTCGGACTTGCGCGTACGGGCATTCATGAGCTCCAAGCCGGCCTTCACCGTACCACTGAGCACCTTGATGAACGAAAGCTTGCCGTTCTGAGGATCGTTAAGGCTCTTGAAGACGAAGGCCACGGGACGCTCATCGTCGGGGTCGATGTCGAGCTGCTCGCCATTGACCAGCGGGATGCGACCAAAGTCTGCCATGGAGGGGAACCAGGCGACGACAGCGTTCATGAAGGAGATGACGCCCTCTTCCTTCACGCACGCACCGGCAAAGACGGGTACGAAGATGCGCTCGCGGATGGCGGTCGAGAGGCAGTTTTCGATGTCTTCCTGAGTGACTTCTTCGCCCTCGAGGTAGGCCATCATCACGTCGTCGTCTGCCTCGGCCACGAGGTCCACGAGCGTCTCGCGCGCCTCTTCTGCTGCGTCGGCGTACTCCGCGGGGATATCCTCCTCGACGACCTTGCCGTTCTCGAGGTGACGGGCCTTCATGTGCACGACGTCGATCACGCCGGCAAAGTCTGCGCCCGTACCCATAGGGATGGTCACGGCACCGAGGTTGTTTCCAAAGCGCTCCTTGCAGAGATCGAGCGCGGTCTCGAAGTCGGCCTCGGGCTTGTCCAGGCGATTGATGAATACGGCACGGGACAGCGAAAGGTCCTCTGCCGCAAACCAAAGACGCGTGGTGGTGGTCTGCGGGCCATCAATGGCGTCCACCATGAAGAGCGCCGTCTCCGCCGCACTCATTGCCGTATAGGCGTCACCTACGAAGTCGGGGTAGCAGGGGGCGTCGAGCACGTTTATGCGCGCGCCGTTCCACTCCACGGGAGCCATGGTGGTGGAGATGGAGAAGCCGCGGGCGCTCTCCTGTGTATCGTAGTCCAGCGTGGGCTTGGTGCCGGCGTGGCCACCCAAACGGGTCGTCTTGCCCGTAAGGTGCAGCATGGCCTCTGCCAGCATGGTCTTGCCCACGCCACCTTGGCCTACCAGAACCACATTCTTTATTGGTTGTTCTTTTGCTGCCATATGAGCCTCCTCATATATAGGTTATAAGCGCACGAATTCAACCATACACGTGGTCGTGCTACTTGAGAAGCACCTATCGGGGAGCGGGCATCTTTGCACGGGCCGCAAGGCCAAAACCACAAACGCCACGTTTTGCCAGAGCGAATCTGCTGAATTACGGTTTGCTGAAGTTGTGCCTGTTGGAAGCCATTTGACATGGCCCGATTTATCGAAAACGCATTTGCCGAGCGTAAGGGCGCCGTATTTCCGTTTGGCGAGTGAGAATTCGCTGGTATTCCATTTCGCGAGGACCGCATCTTCTAGAATCTCGTTTGACGAGGATGAATCTGTCGTATTTTCGTTTGATGAGTGTGAGTCTGCTGGAATCTCATTTCGCGAGGTGATTTCTGCCGAGAAGTCGTTTGACGAGGTGCGATTTATTGGAAATGCATTTGGCGAGGCTCGCGAAACGAAATTTCAACAAATCTGCCCTCGCGAAATAAACTTTTGACACACAGCACGCGATGTGCTGTAGCACAACGCCCTCGCCATCGCGCAACCCACACAAAGAGGACAAGTTCACGAGCCTACCCCGGTTATTCCTGGTCGAGGCGCTGGCGCTCCACTAGATCGGCAAACAGGCCGCCCTTTGCGATGAGCTCCTCGTAGGTACCTTCCTCGGCTATGCGCCCGCCGTCTACCACGAGGATGCGGTCGCAGTGCCGCACCGTGCTCAGGCGATGGGCCACCACAAGGCGCGTGCACTTGAGGGCGTCGAGCGATTCGCTTACGTGCCTTTGCGTCTTGTTGTCGAGTGCGCTTGTGGCCTCGTCAAACATGAGGATTCGGCGCCCCCCGCACACGGCGCGCGCAATCATGATGCGCTGGCGCTGGCCGCCCGACATGCCCCCTCCCCCCTCTGTTATAAGCGTCTGCATGCCCATGGGCATCCTGCGAATGTCATCTGCGATACCTGCGATCTCGGCCGCCTCCCAGATGTCGTCGAGGGTGGCAGCGGGTGCTGATATGCTGATGTTGGAGGCGATGTCGCCCATGAAAAGCTTTCCGTCCTGCATGACCACGCCCACCTGTTGACGGAGGGACTGTAGGTCGACCTTTGTCACGTCGTTCGGCCCATAGAAGATGCTGCCATGCTCTGGCGTCTCGAACCCGAGCAGCAGACGCAGAATGGTTGACTTTCCGCATCCGCTCGCACCCACAAGCGCCACGTACTCGCCCCGGCACACCGTGAACGACAGGCCGTCCACCACGTAAGGTTGCTTCTCGTTGTAGCGGAACGAAACGTTTGACACCTCGATGTCGCCGGTCAAAGACTCGATGGACGGCTTGTCCTCGGAGGTTTCGGGGGTAGTTTGCAAAATGGGCTCGACTAACTTGTACATAGGACCGATCTGGGCGGTTTGCCCAGTCGTCTGAGCGAGCGCCATAATGGCGGCCACGACCTGGCCGTAGGCAACGTTAAAGGCCATGTAATTGGCCACGCTCACGTTACCGATTGCCGCAAAGTAATAGATGCCTATGTTGCCAACCAGTCCCACGAGGGCGATGATTGCGGGCAGAGCGGTCACGAGTGCAGGTCGATTGTAGGTGGGGCGTGCGTAGGCGGCATAGCCGCGCGCCCATTTGGAGAAGGCGCGATCCTCGGCACTGGCGAGCTTGATCTTTTGAATGCCGTTGAGCAGTGTCGTCACCTCACCCGAGAGCTTGGCGGAGGTCTCCATGCTCTCCCTCTCAAAACGCGCGGTCAATATGGTTGCGATCACTGTGAGCGCCGCCTGAAGGATGGCGACACATAGCGTGGGAATCGCAAGTGCGGGCGCGCAGAAGGCAATCTGCACGATGTAGGCAATCGAAAGCAACACCGAAAGCCCTGCGCCAAGCAGTGTCGATGTCATCTGTTGTATGAGGGTGGGAATCACGGAGACTCGACTCGCCAAGTCTCCCGACGAGTA
>CACXZL010000006.1 GCA_902772085.1 uncultured Coriobacteriaceae bacterium
ACGTATTCCTCGTCACTAGCCCAACCCATCAGCATCACCCTCGTGGGCGTAGGCTGGAACCTGCGTGTCCTGAACCGTCATGTTGAGCTTCATTCTTCCTCCCATTCCTTAAACTCGCCTAGGTACTCGATGGCCGACACGTAATCGCGCTTGATGAAGACGGGATGGTCGAAGCCGATAGACCTGCACTCGGTGAAGTTGTCATCAGGCATCCAGACCTTGACCCACGTGGTACCGAGCAGGAGCACGCTCACTTTCTGGTAGAGCACTTCCGCCTCCTTCCGTTGGAACAGAAGCTGCTGGGGTCAGTCAGGGGCAGATAGTCCACGTCGCTCCAATAGCCGCAGAGCGAAAGCCCGTCACGCCACGTCTCGCAGTGGATGCAGTCACGGCAGCGGACAACCGCCTCCTTGACCTCCTTGGTCTGGTAGTCATAGACGTACTCCATCAGGCATCACCCACCCTCTTGCGCTCTCGCCACCTGCGCTTGTAGGCCGCTTCCGCTGTTGGCCGAATACTCGACGTTGTGGCGCTGCTTCCTGCCGTCATGCAGCCCCGGCCACTTCTCCCGAAGCTTGTCAGGCGTCATGCCGAGCGCTTGCGCAACGCAGCAGTAGCCGAGACGGGGCACCATGAACTTGACGTATTCCTCGTCACTAGCCCAACCCATCAGCATCACCTGCCCTCCTGTTCCACGCGGCGATTGATTGCCCGAGCATGTCGAAGTAAGCTGTCTGAATTTCGGTGGTGTCGGCATGGCCGTAGTGTCCGTGATGCCCTATTGGCCCCTTGCAGAAGTGGTAGACGTGCCACATTGTCTTGCCGCCGCGCACGACGTCATCCTGTACTACGCATCCGCCCCCGCAGAACGGGCAAGGCAGCAGCTCAGTCGCGGTCACTCCGCATCACCCCCTGCAAGCAGTCTCTCCAATGCGTCGAACACGTCGCAGGCCATGAAGCTCAGGTGCCTGTCTCCCATCGTCACGTCGTAGCGGTGATGGGGGTCGGGAATCGTGACCGTGGTCGTGCTCATGTCGATGGTCTGCCCCGTGGTATTGCTCGTGTAGGTCATGCTGACCTCGGACAGGTCGAAGTGCTTCACTCGGCATCACCTGCCAGACGGAGCTTTGCGGCGAACTCGGCGATAAGGTTGAGGTACTTTTGGTGCTCATCATCCTCGCCGCCAATACGGTCATAGGCACTTGCGAACTCCCGCAGCACGTCCTCAACAGTCGGCTCGTGGTGGTGGGTCACGTCGCACGCGGCCCATGCGTTCCCGTCCTCGTTGCGGATGCTCCACGAGCCGTCGCCGAACGCGGCCAGCTCAAACACCTTGAACTTGTATTCGCCGTCCGTCAGCACGTCCCCCACGCGAATCGGCACGCCGTCCGCGTCCTTTGGCAAACGAATCCACCCGTGCTCGGCCATCTCGTCGCTGCGGTCGATTGCCGCCCATGCGTCGTGGCCGCGCATCCATGACTCGGCACATTGCCTCTCGTGCTCCGCGTCGATGCGGTCGGCGATGTGTTCGAGGTCACCTCGATACAGCTTTTCGCAACGTCCGTTCGCACACTCGGTCTTTGTTGCAATCTTCCTCAGCTCGTCCGTAATGCTCATTCGCCCTCCTTCCTCTTGCCCCACGCGCAGAAGCCGTCAGGCTGTACCACTGGATACAGCGTGTATCCATGACTGCTCTCACTATCGTCGTAGTCGTTCATTGACCAGTAGCGGCACGTCGTTCGCGTTTCGTCAAAGCTAACCGAACTGTGCTTGCAATCCCTGCACCGCACGACTTCCTCGCGCTTGCGGGCGTGCATCGCGTCGCGCACCTTGAGGTACTCGCCAACGGGGATGCCCTCGGCCCATCCGTCGTACTCCATCACGTACTCAGCCATCGTCCACCTCCTCGTAGTCGCACTCGATGCCGACGTGGCTGCACTGGTTGTTGGGAGAGTCGAACTTATAGACGAACCTGCCCGTGACGTCGCACGCAGCCATGTCGTCCGCCCAGCCTTTGGCGTGGGCGCACTCCCAGCAGTGGCGCGTGAATCCTGCTTTGTCGGTGAAGCGCCTGTGCCTTGCGCGTCTCACTCGTCCACCTCCCGGGGTTGCAGGCGTTGGGCGTACTCGGCGATGGCTTCCTCGTAGGTCGGGTGCACGTCGGGAATCTGCGAGTCTGTAATCTTCTCCGCGAACTCCCGCAGCACGTCCTCGACGGTGGGCGCGTGGTGGTGGTAACGCTTTGCTTCGTGCTGCTGATAGCCACGCTCCCCACACCAAGCGAAGAACACGCCTTGCCCGATGCCATCGACCATACGTGTAACAGGCTTTTCTATCTCGAACGCCGAGAACTCCATCACGTCCCCCACGCGAATCGGCACGCCGTCAGCGTCCAGCGGCAGCTCCATGTAGCGCTCTGCCACTTCCTGCTCAATCTTCTCGACCGTCGCAAGCACGGCACGGTTCCAGCCGCCCAGCCAATCGTTGTCGATGCGGAACGAAACAACGAACCCGTCAGGACGGGCTTTGATGTGGTCGTTGATTTCAGTCGCGTTCATGTCGCCCACGAACTCCAAGAGTCGCTCGACACTTTTCAACATCATTCTTGCTCCCTCCCAAAGAAAGAACCAAAGAAAGACTTACTAGTAAGGTTGACTTACGGAATAGGTAGGTAGTTAGTCAGGGACTACCTACCTATTCCTATTGTTTTGTTTTGTATTGTTTTGTTTTATGCTTAGCCACCCATTAAATGCTTGGTTAACCACCCTTTTCCGACGTGGTTTTCTTGGGTCTTCCTCCGCGCTTGCCGTTGGCTCTCTTCTCGCCGAAATACTCGGCGTTGCGCATCATCCTGCTCGACCAGACGTAGCCGTTGCCGGGCATCTCCACGAGCCCCACGCTCTTGAGCATCGCAAGGAATTCCATCAGCTCGTCAGCACTGTCAAGCTGCAATTCCTCCGCGATCAGCTCCGCGTCTTCCTCGGTGTCGATTGCCAGCCTGTGCTCGTCGGTCGCGGCGAGCTGTTCGCAGAGAAGCCACCACCTGCCGTAGGCTTCGGCACCTCCGCGCCTGAGCAAGCGCCTGCACTTTATGTCGGAGTGGGCGTTGGCATCATGGGGGAAGAACGCCATGGGGCGCTTGGCTTCGGCATCAATCTCCGCCCTGCTCGCCATTCCTCCCCGCTTTCCTGATGATCTCAACCTTATGTCTGTACGCGGCGTTCTTGCATCGCTTGGAGCAGTAGACAGCCGATTTGGCAGCTTCAAAATAGACTCCGCACCAAGGACACTTGTGCGCGAAGAGCTGCCGTTTCTCGTGCCTCTCAGCAGCCCTCGCAGCCTTTATTGCGCCGACGTACTCAACCCCCGCAGCCCACCTCTTTGCGTCGGGATACTTGCGCAGGAGCAGCGCGGTCTTCATCCCAAGGGCTCGTGCCGTGTCCCTGAGACCGATGCGCGGGAGCCAGAACTGAACGTACTCTTCCTCGGAGTCGAATCCTGGATAATCCCACGGCATCAGTCCCTCAGCTCCCTTGGCACGGCCGGCAGCGAGTCAGAGTCGCGCATGTGCTCAGGCGCTTCGACCGTGAAGAGCGCAGCCAGCATGAGGGCGATTGCGAGGATGATGAGGGCGTTGCCGGGCTTGTAGGAGTCAACGACAACATCAGCGACCAGACCGAGCACGAAGCACGCCGCAGCCGCGATCATGAGATAGGTCGTGATGGTCATGGCTCCACCTCCACTCCCAGCTCGCGCATTCGGTCGTGCAGCGTGTCACAGATGGTGTCAGGCGCGAGATGCACTGGCCCGCCGCCGTTGATAGGACACTCGTCGCACTTACCGCTCGTGGTGCAGTGGTAGAACACGCGCACCAACTCCCGCAGCTCGTCAATGCGCTTGTCCGCCTCATGCACCAGCGCCATGCACTCCTTGTAACGCTCGTCGGTGATGACGGCATCGACGTAGACCTTCCCGATGGTCGCGCTCATTTGCTCACCGCCCTCTTACGGTCGCACTTGCGTTTGAAAACGGCATCCTCGTAGCCTTGGAGGTAGGCAAGCTCCATGTCGCATTTGTCGTATTTGCGCGCCATGAAGTTGTTCACTGAAATGCACGCCGCGAACGTTGCTACGGCAAGCGCCACTTCGGAGATAATCAGCTCCCAGCTCATGCGCCCACCACCTTCGCGCCGCATCGTGGGCAAAAGTTAGGCCGCGTGCATTTGCCGATTCCGTACATGTACTCCCACACATAGCCGCAGTTACCGCAGCCGCGCCAATACTCGTCTACTATGACCTCGTGGCACGTACCGTGCCCCAGCGTGGCTTCGATGGCTTGGGCGGGGGTTATGCCAGTCACAATCATCTGCACGAGTCCCTTGGTGCCGATTGCGCTTGCCCTCGCCCTACCAGACTCGCCGAAGTCCCAGAAGAACTCACGGTAGCCGTGGTCTTCCATGTACTCCACTCCGCGCTCGTCCAGCAGCTTGCGCAGCTCGTCAGTCGCGGTCATCCGTCCACTCCTTTCCCATAGCCTTGTGGTAGCGCTTGAACGCATCCGTGATAGCCTTGCCCTCGGCGTTGCTCATGCCGTTGCGCTCGCAGATGTACGCGAGGTAGGCTGTGACCTCGTAGAGCGCTTCAATCGCTTCCCGCAGCTCATCAGTCGCGCTCATGAGATCACCCACCTAACCAACCACGTGAGCAGGCACAGCGCCGCGATGAAGCACGTGATGGTGATCGCGCAGCCGAGCAAGGCGTCACTGTTCTTCCTGTTCATCCTCGTCTTCCTCCCACTCGTCACCCGCCAAAAGTTTCTGCATCGCACGCTCGCGGTCAGACAGTGGCCATCGTGTCGCTTCTGCCATCTCTGCCGCCGCACGCTCTGCCGCCGCACGCTCTGCCGCCGCACGCTCTGCCGCCGCACGCTCTGCCGCCGCACGCTCTGCCGCCGCACGCTCCGAAAGAAGTAGCCCGCCACCAAAAATGCCTTTTCCTTGCGGCCTCTGCGCGTCCAGTGATTTGATGCGGCACGCATCGCCCTTACGCACGCGAAAGTCGGTGTTATGTCCGCTCATCCACGCTGCCCGCGCTGCCGTCAGCACTTCAAGCGGATAGACGTATTTCGGCAGCGACACCTTCCCCGATTTCACGTTGCGTTCGTTCGCTTCGTTTATGAGCCTGCAAAGCTCTGGCTCCGTCCGCACGAGGTACGTGTCATCGAGGTCGGTCACGAACGCCGTCTGTACCACCGCGCCGTTCTCGTAAGTCACCTGCGCGTTCATGGCGTAGTAGCACTGTCGCTCGTCCCACAAGCCGCTAAACAGCGTCAGCTCGGGCGCGAAGAGAAAGAAGTGCACGCCGTGGTCAAGGTAGAACCGCTTGATTTCGGCGAGGATGCTGAACGGTGGGTTGTCCACTACGCAGCAGCCATCAGGGTACTCGTGGCGCTGGTAATCGCCGCCCGGCCAGAACGGGCGCACCATGTCAGCGCGGTCGATGCCGTATTCCTTCGACACCCAATCCGCCACGGTTTCATACACGACCTCTGGCGTGTAGCAGTCATCGGTCGTTTTCTTTGGCTTGAACTTTTCGACAAACGCGGCATATTCCGCGTTTTCGTCCGCCAGTGTCATCTGCGCCGCCATCACTCGTCACCCGCCACGCGCCTGAGAAAGTTGCTGTACCACTCGCGCTCCTCGATGAGCGTCGCGCGGTCGTCCAAGTCTGCAATCCACTCGTCCCAGTCCGGCTCGTTCCACGGTGCCCTAGGGTCACCCACGCTCACGTCATCGGGAAGGTTGTCCCAGTAGCCCATGGCAACCTCCCTAAAACGGAATCTCTTCGTCGTAAAGCTCCGTCTGGGCTTGCGTGGGGCGCGAATTCGGGGCGCTCGGAGCCTTTGCCGAGTAGTTGGCCGTCCTACCCTGCTGCGGGGCGTATTCGGGCTTAGAACGCCCCAACCCGTCAATGTCCTCGACAACGACCTCCACCTTGCTCCTGCGCTGCCCCTGGTTCTCCCACTCGGAGTAGTGCAGCCTGCCCTTGACCACGAGGAAAGACCCCTTGGTAAGGTGGGGGCACATCGCCTCGCCGTACTTGCCATGCACAACGCACTCGAAGAAGTTGGGGATGCTGTCATACACGCCCGTCTGGCTGTTCTTGCGCTTCTCGTTGACCGCCATGCCGAAGGTGACCACGGGATAGCCTGACTTCGTTACTTTCAGCTCTGCGTCGCGGGTCAGATGCCCGCTAAGCTCAACGCTGTTGATGTTGCCCATGTGACCTCTCAATCCAGATTTCCGTGACGGCAATGGCCGCTTTCGCCTGAGTCGGCGTGAGGTGGCCGGAGCCGTCATAACCAAGTTTTCGGAGCGTCTTGGTGGAAAGGAGCGCCATGGTCACTTCCATGACGCTCCTTCCCTTGATCCGCGCAAGGCGCTTGATTAGTGCTCCGAGTCGATTAAGCTCCCCTGCGCTGGCATCCATCAGGTGACCTCGTTGAGCTTCGCCACGATGCTCCTGACGATGTGGCCGTGCGTCTCGTAGCACTCGTGCCACCAGTAGCGCATCTGCGAGGTCATCTCACGCGCTATGCCAGCCTTGCTCGAAGCGCCACCAAGAGAGCCGTTGAACCAGGGCTTCAAGACCTTAAGCTCCTTGATGGTGAGCGCTCCCAACCTGCGCTGCACGTCCTCCCAGTCAGGCTCTACCCGTGCTGACATCCTGCTTCCTCCTTCGCGGGTTGGGCTTGTCGCTGATGACGAGGTTGACGGGAACCTTGTACGTCGCGCATCTCGTCCCACCTAGGCTCTGCCATGACCCCTCCTAGAAGTCGATGTCCTCCGGCTCAATCTCAATCTCAACTTGAGTCTCAACGGCCTGCGCGGGCTCGGCACCTTCCTGCTCGGCCTTTGCGAGCCAATGGTTTGCGAAGCCGAGGGCGGCACCCAGCTGCTCGTCGGTGAGCTGGTTACCGAACTCGTAGCCCATCTCGCTGAGGATGCGGCACTTGAGGATGGCTTCCATGACCTCGCCCTCGTCCTTGCCCTTAAGCTCGGCGATGCGGGCGGCAACGCCCTTGAGGGCTTCGTAGGCATCAGGCAGCGTGTCTTCCTCAGCTGCCGTGACGGTCTCGGTGATCTGCCCGACCTGCGCCCCACCTTCCTCGCTGAGGTACAGGTTGTTGAAGTCGTGCGGGAACGCTTCGCGCAGGGCCTTTGACTGGGCGCACTTGTCAATCATGATGCTTGGCATGGTCTGCCACGTGCTCTGGCCCTTGCTCATCTCCTTCAAGGAGACCTCAGCGTGAACCGTCTCGCGGCCCTTCACGTACACGTCGCACCAGCCGCCGATGAGCTTTTCGCCCGCTTCCTCGTAGTAGGCCGTGCGCTCTTCCTTGCAGATTTTGCCGTCGCGCAGAACCACGACGCCATGCTTCATCCCAAGGTAGTCGGGATTGGCTGCGGCACGCTGCACGAAGACCTTGTGCGCGGTAATCATCTGCGCGGGCTTGGTGCCGTACTTGACCAGGTACGCTTCCTGCGTGAAGGGGTTGAGTCGCTTTGCGCGGCAGAGCTCGAGGAAGTAGACGATTTCCTTGTCCGTCGCGCTCTCGCAGATGTTGCGGCGCACGTCCTCAGACGTGATCCTGATGGGCATGCCCGAATCGTCGGTGAACGTGATTGCCCGGCTCTGAGCCGGTGCGAGCGCAGACCTCTGCGCCATGGTTGCCAGCTGTCCCATTATTCCTCCTTGTTCTTGTCTTGTTTGTCGCGCTGCCAGCGCTGCGTGATGGCCGCACGTGCCGTGCCGTCTCGCCAGCCGCGCTCCTTGTCAATCTCTGACGGGGTGCGCCCCTTCTTGAGCCAGTAGACCGCGCAGGCTTCAATCTGCTCTGGGAGCGTTGGCCTCGTGCCCTTCTTCGCCATTACTTGACCTCCGTGATGCGCAAGCCACCGTCGCGCACGTAGAGCGTGCTGTAGGCGCTCACGATATCGGGGTGGTCTTCTTTCAGCTTCTTGGCATTGAGCCTGCTGCTCTCGCTCCGAGACCACGTGACCTTGGCAACGTCGGTGACAATGCCCTTTGCGTCGCCGATGATTGCGCGGAGCTTGGCACCTGCGGCGCTCTTGCGCTCCTTGGCTTCCTTCTCGGCTGCGACCGCATCCTGGTATTCCGAGATTGCGAGGTCGGCTTCTGGCCCCACGCTCTCCAACACCTCGCCGTTGCTCTGCCTGTGCCACTGTGCGAGCCCTTTGCTCTCGCCGTCAGTGCCGACAAGCTCTGGCATGGTGTCCGTCTCAACGAAGCCATGCCAGAAGCCGTCGACGGCAGCGTTAACCGCTTCAATGTCTTCCTCGTCGCGCTCGATGTGGAATTCCTCGTAGCGCCACTGCTCGACAAAGAGAACGAACACGTCAGCGAAGCTTCGCCCGGTCACGCTCATGTAGTGGGTGACCTGCGTGAGGTAGTAGGGCGGGATGCCCTCTTTCCAGTCTCGGTCATCGCGTGCCGTCTTGATTTCCAGCACGCCCCAGCGCTTCTGCTGGTCTGATTCGGTCGGATAGCAGACCTCGCGGTCTAGCGATGCCTGCGCCCAAGGGCGCTTGATGCTCCGACAGATGGCGTTGACCTTGTGGACGATGCGGTCTGGGTGCCTCTTGTGGTACTCTGCCGCAACCATGTCCTCAAGGTCATGGCCGCGCTGCACATACGGCCTGTCGCTCAGGTCTTCGGGCTCGGCCTTGCCCGTCTTCTCAAGCCAGACTTCGGCGGGAGTCCTCCATGGGGAAAGCCCCATGATGGCGGCAACGTCTGAGCCACCGATGGCGAGCCCGCGCAACTCAAGCCACTCTGGCGAGTTTTGCTTGCAGGGGATAAGCTCAAAGAGCTTCCCCGATCCTTTAATCTTCATCAGCACTCTCAATCCGCACCCAAACGCCAGGGTGCTCCTTGTCAACAATCACTGACGGGTAGACGGCAGCGAGCCACCTTTGGGAGTCATCCACGATGGCACCCGCGCCGCCCTTCTTACCCCTCGGCCTTGTCAGGCCGTCAAGCAGCCACTTCAAGCCGCCATAGATGTTGGGTATGTCACGTCTCCTGCTCGTCTCGACAAAGCGCACGTAGACGATGGCGGGAACGACCAAAGGCTTCCAACGCTTGCGCATCATCGCCGCTTTGCAGTGCGCAGCGACGTTATGCACGTTCTGGCGCTCGAGCGTCGCGCCCACTGGCCAGCCGCTTTTGTACGCCCGCAAGATTTCGTTCCATCCGTCTACGTGCGTTGGTCTGCCTTGCTTGTCCGTCCGGTTGGAAGGGACGAAGAAAATGAGCGGATCAGCCAACCTTTCTCACCACCTGTGGCTTAGTAACGGTTTGTAGTGGTTTGCCGTCCTTGTCGTAGAAGGTCGGCTGTTTCGTGTCGTAGTCGCAGTGAAAGACGAGCGGTATCAGCTCGTGGTCTACGCCGCACTTGTGCGCCCAGTTCCTGTCCCAGAGCACGTGGTAAGAGAGCGTGTAGTCGAACAGGCCGTAGGCTCTCGCGTCCTCAACGCTCATGCCGTGAAGGAGAATCTTGCAACGCTCGTAGGCCGTCTTGATGCCTAGGCGCTCGCAGTCATCGAATACCTGGTTGGCCGCTTTCTCTGCGTCAGGGGTTATGCCCCACTCACGCGCCCACTTGAGGAATGACTCTCTGGGCGTTGGCCGCTTCTCTCCGAACAGGTCTAAGGCCAACTGACCTTGTGCCAGCACTACTGCTCACCAGCCTTTCCCTAAGCGCCCGGAGTGGCCGCGACGAGCTTATTGCGCAGACCGGAGTTGTAGCTGTTGAGAATGACCGTGTACGTGCAGTACGGCATGGTGAATGCCTTGCTATCCATCTGCTTGTAGAAGGTTGTGGAATTCTTGACGATCTGGCGCGGGTCAACCGACGCAAGCGCCTTGATGAGATGCGCAGCCTGGTACTCGTTCTCGTGATGCTCCAAGAAGAGCACCAGACCGTCCATGATTCGGCTGTCCACGCCGTTCGGGTTGTCAGGCCAGCAGAAGCGAGTGATGCTAAGAATCTTGGAAAGAGTCTCCTTGCCACCTTCCTTATTGAAGATGCTCCACACTCGGCTTATGGCCTTGAGCGACCTGTTGGTGTTGCCGCCGATGACGTAACCGAACGATTCAACCGTGTCGCGGAAGTCAAGCGCCTGACCGTCCTTGGATTCGATGAGCCCCACCATCTTGTCAGCGAACGCGAGGGGCTTGGAGCCCGTGTTGAGCCGATAGTAGAGGTCGGCTTCTTCCTCGTAGGTGAGCCCGGTGCGAACGTCGCATCGAATGGGCGTGTTGGGGTCGCAGTTGTTGCGCTCGTAGATGGCCTGCGTCTGGTGCTGGTGGTCAATAATCCAGTAACGCTTGTCCCTGAAAGAGACGATGGCGGGCTGCACCATGTCCTCATGGAAGTCGCGCTTAATCTTGTTGACGTGCGCGCGGTTGATGCCGCGATTGTAGCCAGCCTTGCCGAGCTGGTTGAACGGGATAATCCTCTCAGCCATTGCTGTTCTCCTTGCTAGATCTTGTTGATGATTCGGATTAGGTGACCGACCTCGGCGTCAAGGTCTTTCTTCTGCTTGCTGGTGAGCTTCACGCCCATGCTTTCGTTGATGGCGATGCTCTCGTTGATTGCCGCCCTCATGGTCTTCACGCTCGCAAGCAGCTCTGCCTTGAGTGAGTCGGTGGTGTAGGTTGGGACGTTCGCGCGAAGAGCTTGGTCGGCGTCGCGGTACTTGCGCTGTGCGTCGGTTGCCCTCTTGAGGCCGCAGCTATAGTGCCAGTTGAGCTTGTCCGTGTAATGGTCACCCTCGTCAATCGGCTCGCCGCAGATCGTGCAAATGCGCCTGCCGTCCTCTGCAAACCTGGCCTTTTCCTTCTTTGCAGGGGGCCGATTGGCTCCAGCTTGTTTGACTCCGGTGACGCGAATATATGCGCCGTGGATGGACTTCCTCTCGCCGCTCTTGAGGGCTTCGCGCTCTTCGATAGCCACGGCATCGCCCCCTTCTGCCGCTTTCTCAATTGCCTTGACCTTGCTCAACGTGCCGTGGGACACGCCAGCGATTTTAGAGAGCTTGTCGCGGGTGTCAGACTTTGCTTCCGCCAATTTTGGCGGAACCTTTTCTTGCCCGCGCCCATAGAACTTGCCGGACTCAACCTGCCGCCTCTTAGCCTCTGCCGCATACAGCGGTTCGAGCTGCAAGGCGAGTTGCGCACGGTCGTAGCTGCTCAGGTTGCGCCGCCCAAACTGGTTTTCGATAATCCAGATTTTCGCGGCATCCCTGCTCGTGAACTTGTGATCAACGGTCTTGAACTCGATGCCGTGCTTCTCGCAGATGTGGTAACGGTTGTGGCCGTCGATGATGGTGCCGTTCCACGTGATGAGCGGGTCACGCACGCCCTCAGCCAGAATCGACTTCTCAAGGCGTAGAAACTCGTCATTGGTGAGGGGCGGGATGAGCAGCTGGAACTCGCTATCAATGCGAACCTCCACCTACAGCACCCCCATGAAGGTGAGCACGATGGTGCAGATGAGCAGGTACAGCCCGTAGGCACCGAACATGATTGCCGCCGAGATGATGGCGTCATGCCAGAATTCCATAGTCATTGTCCTGACCTTTCTCGATGCAGGCTCGAAGGTGGTTTGCGAGTCCACGGGGTGTGATGCGCTTGGGCTTGCCGCCATAGCTGACGGTCTCAATCTCGCCGGACTCGATAAGGGGTTTGAGCGTGTCGGCCTTTACGTGCAGGATGTGCGCTGCCTGACCGACCGTGTAGGCGCTTTCGTAGACTTCGTGCGCCTTGGCTTGCAGCTCAGCAAGCATGATTTCGTCCGTGGTCATGGCTAGTCCTCCAAGAGCTCGGTGCCGTGCACAAACGCCTTTGAGTTGACGGTGACCATCTTGCGGACGAACCAGGAATCGAAGTCATCCGCGATGCCGCACTCCTTGATGAGCTCGCGCACGTCTTCGGGAGTGTCGCAGGCGACGTGATCCCAAAGGCCAGTTGACTTGTTGTAGACACTGAGGATGTAGGCTGCGTTATCGAGGGTCGCTTGCACCTCGATTGCCTTTTGCACCTCTGGTATGATTACTGCCGACATAAGCCCTCCAATGCTTTATGTCACTGGCCTATCTGTTGCAGCAGGTAGGCCTTTTTCCTTTCCCGTATGCCCTCTGGGACACATCGCCCGGTCAGGGAAGCCGTGGGGCTCTGGCAAGCCCGGCGCTGGGAGTTGTGTGTTCGGTGAGTTGTAGCCGAAAGGAGAGGGAAGGGGTCCTTGGGAAAGCGCCACCGCCCTTGCGATGCGACGACCTGCTCATGCTCAGTGCGCAAAGCGAGCGATGCGCCCTAGAGGACACACGGGACATTAAGTACGTGACAGTCCTTACCGACTCGAGGACTGACAGTCGCTATTCATTTGCCCCGCCCACAGTTGCTTTGCTTCTTGCCTTGTCGGGGATTCTGTCTCTTGCGGTCTGTCCCGCCGCCTACTCGAATGGGCTGACCCTCAGCTCATCCACTGAACAGCCCAAGATGTTGGCCAGCCGTTCCGCTTCACTTAGGCGGAATTCGGTCTGGCCAGTAAGCTTGCTGTGCAGGGATACGCGGGACATTCCGAGCTGACTAGCAAGCTCGCCCTTTGTCGTTCCCGTGCGCTCGATGTATGCGCCGACGCGCTCTTTGATGGAATCCAACTTGATTACCTCCCCTCCCTGTTCAGTATTCTTACCACACATGATGATAGTAGTTAATAATACTGAACAAGTCAAGTATTCTTAGCAAAATTTGGTAAGATTTCTGTACGGTTAATTACTGATTTCGGTGGTGGTCTGCATGACCTACGGAGAAGCATTAAGGCGCCTGATACGGACGCGCGGAGTCAGTCAGGCGGCGATTGCACGCGCCATAGGCAAGTCGCGCTCATACGTCTCGCAGCTTGCGAGCGGGAAGATTGAAGAACCTACGCTGTCCATGTCCTACGCAATCGCGGACGCTCTTGGCGTGACGGTTCAGGACTTCTTAGACCTTATGCATAGGGACGGACATTAAAATGCCCCGCACACGCAAGCCGCGCCGCGCCGCATGGGGGTCGCTGACCTACGACCCCAATTTCGAGAAAACGGGAGGTGACGGATAAAAGAATTAACCGTTTAATAGTCGGTGAGAATCGCCACGCCAAGACGGTTGAAGTCAACCTCATGGACGGTCTTCTTGCTCGCGTGGCCGTAGAACGGCTTGAACTTCTTGATGGCTTCCTTGCGTGACTGAGCCCAGCACAGCGCAACATCATCGGTGTACTCGTGCCCGTCCATCGCGTTGGGCAGCGTGTAGGCGTACAGGCGCAACGGCCCCATGTCCTTCATGGCGAATCCTTTCGACGGTTCAACGATAGCAAAAATGCCCCCACCCCGAAGGGTGAGGGCAAAATCAATGGGTAAATACTCGACTTGCAAGAGACAGGGGCCTTAAATCGCCTTAGAACAAGCCATTTACCTGCGGAAACGCTGCCGCGCTAAATCTGCTTGATGTACTGCTTGATGAGGCTTACGGCGTTGTTCACGCCGTCAATGATGGTCTGAATGCGGTTGGTCTTAGCCGCGCTCGTATCTGCTGGCTTGCCCTCCGGCTTGCCAACGATGGCGTCGCGCACGTCACGCAGGATGCGGTATGCGTCCACGTTCTCGTACTTGGTATTGCGGTAGCTCCACACCTTGACGGGAGTCTTCGCCACTTCCTCCTGCACAATCGCGCGAATCTTCTTCAGGTCAGCTTCGGTCATTTCGTCCTCCGTTTCGACAAGCGCCCAGTTTGGCACGCCGTATCCTGCAATCCTCGAATCGTTGAGCGAGTAGGTCTGCTGCATGACCGCCCCGCCCGAATAGCCGTAGTTGTAACCGGTGTTGCCCTCCACCGTGGTCACGGTGGTGGACGTGTAGCCCACGACGATGCCCGTGTGGTACTCGTCCCCGACGGTGCCGAAGAATATCTGCCGCCCGAGTCCCGGCTTGCTGCTCCATGCGCCGTTGTTGCGGTACCACGCGGCAGAAATCCAGCAGCCCGCGCCGCCGCCGCCCTCGACCTGATAGGTCATGGCAAGCGCGTTGGCCTTGCCGAAGCACTTGACGTAGGCGCAGTCGGCGAACACGTCGCACCAGTCGTATCCGTTCTTGGGCCCGTTGTAGAACCCTAGCGAGTCCATGTAGACCGCATAGGTGTTCTGTTTGCTAGAAGCCGCGACGTAGCCGACCTGGTTGAGACACCATGCGGCCACGCGCTCCTGTGGTGAAGCCATCTAACCTCCCAACGTCTCTATCAGCTTGCGCAGCTTGCCCTTCGTGGCCGTTGAGTCCGGCGTGCCATCGTCCACCACGTCATCACGGATATCGCGCAGGATTCGGTACGCATCGGCCGTCTCGTAGGTCGTGTTGCGGTACCCCCAGACCTTCGCGCCGATGTTCACCAGCTCGTCGCGCACCGCCTGCCTGATCGCGGCGAGGTCACCGTCCGTCAGCTCGTCCGCCTCGTCCGAATAGTCGTAGTGGTAGGCCGTAGTCCAATGCGACGGATAGTAGCGAGCCATGCGCACTTCGGTACCGTCTTGGTCACCTTCGCGCCCGTCCAGCCCGCCGTAGTAATCGCCGTGGTGAGCTTCGCCGATATAGCCGTCACCGAGGTAAAGCGCGGTGTGCCCCTTGACCCAGAGCACGTCACCGCGCTGTACGTTGTGGACGCTGACCTCAACGAAGCCATGGGAGAGCAGCACGCCCGCCTCATTACCCGTCCACAGGTAATCCTGCCAGTAGCCGCCCAGCACGCCCGCCGCCTCGTAGCATCGCCTGACAAGCTCGCTGCAATCGGTATCGCCGCCCGCGATGGTCACGCGCGTGCCGTCAGAGAGCGTGATTGTCTCCGTGCCATCAGGCGCGCGGTGAACCTGCGAGTAGCCGTGGGCGTCGTGCCCACAATAATGTTCCATGACCTCGGCGGCGATCTCGCGCCTGAGCACTACTCCTCCTTGGCCGTGGCCGCACTGACGCCGATGATGGCACCGAGGAAGGTGGCGACCGCGTTGATGGTCAGCACGATGGCGTCAACGTTGGCGAGTCCCCACGCGGGGCCGATGGTCGCGATCAGAACCGCAAGGGCAGGAAGGAACAGGCAGGCCAGCCACTTACAAGCCTGATAGAGAGAGTCTGGGATGATGTAGGTCATAAGTCCTCCTAGTTGATAATCTTGTCTGGCAGGTCGTTGAGCTTCTTGCGATATGTGTCAATTAAGCCGTTGAACCCAAGTGCCGAGTAGCGGTCGTGCATGTCGCACCATGAGGCTCTTTCTTCTGGCGTTATCCAACCGCGCTCAAAATACTTTTCGCTGTTGTGTATCAGCGTGGCCCGCATGGTGGACTGTTGCGCGTCTGCCAGCTTGTCTATCTTCGCGCCCGTTTTCTCGCGCCACTCTTTGCCGGTCTTGAAGTAGTCGAGCGCGTGCTTGTAAAGGCTCCCCACGACTAGGCCAACGAGGGCCGTTAACGCCGTCTGCAATATTCCGTTGCCCATACGCGCCCCCCTACGCCCAGGTTGCTAGCGTGCGGGTGGCGCTCCAATTGGTGCCGCCGTTGGTCGTATAGCGTGCAACAAGATTAAGCGTTGACGGGTTGAAAACGAATTGAACGCCCACGCCCGTATCCGCGTTGATGAACGTATAGTAGTTTTGCGCGGTCGCGCTGGTGCCGCTCGCGTAGGGCCTCATGCCGCCGATTACAGCTCTATTGTTATCGTCGGCGTAAACTATCCATCCGCCGTTTTGCCCGTTGTCATATAGTCCGCGCTTCGTGCTGGTCGCCGTTATCGAAACGTCGCGGGCGTTCGTCGGGTTGCTCTCGTTCGTTCGGGCGTGTACTGACGGACTCGCCGCGCTGACCGTCAAAACGCCGCTTTGCCCGTAAATCGTCCCCGTGCCGGATGTACCAACTTGCAACCAGTTCCTAACGCTCGCTGTTTTTGCCTCTACGCCGTCTGAAATTAAGATGTTTCCTGTTAGGCTCATGCTCAAATTAGACAACAGCTTTAGTACCGTTGGCCCGTGCTTTATGACAAACGCCGGGGCGCTGTCATATTCGGGGTACATTTCCGCGCGGACGGTTCCCGCGTGGCCTTCCCCGTCGTCGTAGGGCATTGAAAAATCAATGCCGCCGTCTGTAACGTCAACGTGATTACCCGCCGCGTAACCAACGCGTGCAAGCGCTGCGCCGAACTGCGCCACGATATTACTTGCCGCCGTACCCGCTCCGTCATAAAAGGCTATCGCGCTTGCCGTGATGCTTGTAAGGTAGTTTGCCGCGTGCCTTAGCAGGATGCCCAGCGCGTTAATTAGGATGTTGTGGCCCGTGGTCGCGTCTCCCTCGGCCTCTGTCACGTGTACGCCGTCCGTATCCGTGAAAAAGTGCTGGCCCGTCGCCTCTGCCACGGCCTGCGCCTCTGCCGCGACCTGCGCCGCGTCACTGATATCCGCCTCTATCGCATCGCCCCAGCCGATGGGAGCGACCGCCACGGGCTCGCCGTTGCGGGTGATAATCATGACGCTGTCGCCCTGCTTGACGCTGCCCACGCACGGCACGGTCAGTTGGTTGGAGTTAATCATGTTGGCAATTCCTCCGCGTCGTAGTCCGTCACGTCTTCGGGCATTTCGTCTTCATCGTCTGGCCCGTCAAGCTCTAGCGCCGCCGCCTCGCCGTCTTCCAGCTCTTCGCCCGCGTCCTCGCCCGCGTCTTCTGGCTCATACGTGGAGTCCCAGTCTTCTTCTTCTGCCTCGGTTAGGCTGTCGTAGTCCTCGCTCATTCGATAACCTCCCCGCTCGTCGCGCCGTCCGTCTCGTCTATGTCGGTCGTTTCGTCCTCGTCTTCTATGCCCGCGTCCGCGTCGCCTGCCGTGTCTGCCGTGGCGTCTTCGTCTATGGTTCCCTCGGTCGCGCTTTCGTCCTCGTCGCCGATATCCACGCCCACGAACTCGCCGCCGCCCGCGTCTATGGCCTCTTCGTCTTCGATAGGCTCCCCGATTTGCACGAGCACATAGCCGCCCGCGCTGTCCGCTAACGCCGTCGCCCATATGACGCTTGTTCCGTCCGGCGTTGAATCGTCGCGGCCTCGCGGGGTGTCTGCAAACAATCGGTCTAGGTATCCCATGTCTAGCGGCTCCTTACTTTTCGCAAGGTGATGGTCATGGGTGCGCCCGGCTGCAACTGCATGTCAATCTGCGTAACAATGCCATCAAACCGTATCTTGTCGTAGAAAACCGCCCAGACTTCGCCGATATGCACGGGGTAATAGAGCGTGTTAAGCGTGTATGACGTGGTGTATCCGCTGGCCTTTTTTAGATAGGTAGCCGCCAGCTGATTCGCGCGTGCCTGCGTCTGTGGCTTCATTGAGTTTGGCGTATAGGCTTCCGTGATGAAACGGCCCGCCTTTTGTGCGCTGATCGCGCTTGTCTGCGCCGCCGCCGCCAGTCCGTAAATTACCACGTCGCGGGTCTTGGTCTTGCCGTTCTGCGTGTATGTCTGCTGGTAGCTGTACTTCACCGCCGCGCGGTTCGGCGTGCCGCTTTGGGTGCTTTCGATATCCACGCCCGATAGCATGAGCGATTTAACGCCGTTCGGGATAGTACCTTTCACGGCCTTCTTCGCCGCCGCTACGTATGGCTCCACTATCATGCGCCCGTGGCTGTCGGCGTTGGCCTGAGCGCCCAGCACGGAAAGAACGTCGCAGATGGCCGTGTATGGCGATTTGCCGAACTCAACGACCTTGTTGGCGCTGAACTTCTTGTCTTTGACGCCCTTTACCACGTACACGCCGCCCAGATATTTCATGAGGTATCCCAGATAGGTTAGCGCCGAACCGCCTTTAGGCGTTGCCCAGTCTTTCCATAGCTTGTCTGCCGTGTACCTGGTCAACGTGCCTACCAGCTCTATTTCCCCGCTGTATACGCCGTTCTCATAATGCCCGCGCGTGGTGTTGGCGTAGCAGGTCGCTAGCTCCGTGCGCTTCGTCTCGCCGTCCAGCTTCGAGCACATATAAACGCGTACGTACTTGTTCACCAGCAGGGGCGTGTTGGATGCCGTGAGACTTCCTGACACCTCGGTATCGCTGTACCAGTTCCACGACAGCGAGCCGCCCGTGATGCCGTTTAGCTTGACTTCTGGGCCGTTCACGCCCTTCGCCGCGTCGATGCTGTAGAACTCGAACCAATCGGTGCGCCCGCTCTTCGTCCAGTCCATCAGCTGACCTCCGTGGCGCTCAGGCTGACCTCGCGGTATCCGTTGCGTGCCTGCGAGACCGTCACGCTGGTGACGGCAATCTTGTACATCTGGCCGTCAGGCAGGCGCAGGAGGTAGACTCCGGGCTTCTTCCTCACGGCATCCCAGTATTGCCACGTGGCGCGGGGCGCATGGTCACCAGAGTTCTCGTCAATGGTCGCCTTGAGCGATATGGTGTTCTTCTCGCCCTTGCCGTACGCCGCGAACGGTGCCGTGCGCCCATAGGGCAGCTCCACCGTCACGGGAACCTCGGTCGAGATGTCGAACGACATGTTGCCGAACGCCTGCGCCGTGGTGGCCTGTGCGCCCTCGAAGGGGTTGATGTAGGCCACGCCAGACGTGCCCAGCGTGGTTCTCACCGCGGTCTTCTTGGTCTGTCGGTAGCTGTTTCGGAAAGCTGCCGTCACGCTGACGGTGATGCCCACGGGGATGCCCGTGAAGATGAACACGCCCACAGGTGCCGTGGTGCTGTTGATGGTGGTGTCAACGCTCTTGTATGAGGGCATGGACGAGTAATCCTTGCCGTTGTACGCCCACGTCAGGCAGCAGCCCACCGAATCCAGGTCATCGTCCGC